>DASWQB010000143.1:0-3048 GCA_036398335.1 Afipia sp.
CAGCCCATCGTTTTGCAGATGGCCGCCGACAAGGCCTTCGGCCAATACGACAAGCTCGATTATCTGACTGTCAGCCTGCCGCACCCGGATGCCGCGGCCGCGCTTCTTTCGGGTCTCTCGGGCATCAGCGCGCACTTCACATCGCCTCCTTTCGTTCAGCAGGAGCTGGGGAGCGACAAGGTTCATGCGATCCTGTCGAGCTACGACGTGGTCGGTGGTCCGCATACGTTTAACGTGATCTACGCGCCCAAGAAGTTCGTCGATAACAATCCGAAAACTGTCGCCGCCTTCGTCGCTGCGCTGGACGAGGCGAACGACTGGATCACCGCACATCCGGAAGAAGCCGCGCAGCTTTATATCAAGGCCGAGAATTCAAAACTGACACCGGAATTCGTCACCGCGATCATCCGCGACAAGGACGTGCGGTTCACCACGACACCCGAGCGGGCCATGGTCTTCGCTGATTTCGAAGCAAAAGTCGGCATCATCAAGCAGCGGCCCGCGAACTGGCAGGAACTGTTTCAGCCGGGCTTGGCCAGCAAGCCCGGCAGCTGATCGCGACCATTCGGAAAGAGCACAACAGGCAACGATTTGGCCCTTCGCTGAATAGACGGACGAGAAACGCGTGATGGGGATAGCAACGTGAACGCACCACCGCTTCTCGACGTCAAAGGCGTGACACTGCAATACAAAACGCCGGACCGGCTGATTACCGCGACGTATCGGATCGATTTTCGTATTCTTCAAGGCGACCGGTTCATCCTGCTCGGTCCGTCCGGTTGCGGCAAATCCACGCTTCTGCACGCGGTCGGCGGCTACATTACGCCGACCGAGGGCGAGATAAGACTGAAGGACAGACTGGTTAAAAAGCCTGGGCCGGACCGGATGATGGTGTTCCAGGAATTCGATCAACTGCTGCCCTGGAAGACGATCAAGCAGAACGTGATGTTTCCGCTTCTGTCGGCCCGCAAAATTTCTCCGCGCGAGGCGGAAGAGCGCGCGATGCATTATATTCGCAAGGTCAACCTCGAGAAGTTCGCCGACAGCCATCCCCACACGCTTTCCGGCGGCATGAAACAACGCGTGGCGATTGCGCGCGGCATGGCGATGGAGCCCGACATCCTTCTGATGGACGAGCCTTTCGCCGCGCTCGACGCGCTGACACGGCGCAAAATGCAGGACGAACTGTTGTCGCTCTGGGATGACACACACTTCACGATTCTTTTTGTGACTCATTCCATTCCTGAAGCCATCAAGATCGGCACACGCATCCTGCTGCTGTCGCCTCATCCAGGGCAGGTGAAGGAAGAACTCGACACCCGCAACGACCGCCGCAACGCTGTCGAACTGGAGCGTCATATCCAGTCCGTTCTTTTTGCCGATACGATCGAGGAAGCGGAAAATGTCTGATTCCCTTATCGCGTCGGCGCCCACGCCAGATGACGTCAACGGCATTCCGGAGCGAAGAACGCTTCAGCCTGCTTTTGCGGTGGTCGAGAAACCTCTGCCTGTTATTCAGCGGCTTTATAATAAGGCGTGGCTTCGCAAACTGCTGATCCTCATCGTGCTTGCCGCGATATGGGAAATCTACGGCAGGTATCTGCATAACAAGCTGCTGTTTCCAACTTTCACCCAGACCATCGATGCCCTGATTTATAATATTGCCAATGGCGTCCTGCCGGCCCGTGCCGGGTCCTCCATCAACGTGCTGCTGATCGGCTATGCGTGCGGCATCGCCGTCGCCGCCCTCCTCACGATCATCGCGATCTCATCGCGGATCGGCACCGACCTGCTCGAAACGCTGACGTCGATGTTCAATCCGCTCCCGGCCATCGCATTGTTGCCGCTGGCGCTGATCTGGTTCGGGCTCGGAAAAGGAAGCCTTGTCTTCGTGCTCGTTCACTCCGTCACATGGCAATCGCGCTCAATACCCATGCCGGCTTTCTGGGAGTCAGCCGCACGCTGAAAATGGTCGGCAGGAACTACGGACTGACCGGCTTCGCCTATATCGGTAAAATTCTGATCCCCGCGGCCTTTCCGAGCATTCTCACCGGCTTGAAAATTGGCTGGGCCTTCGCGTGGCGCACATTGATCGCGGCCGAGCTTGTTTTCGGCGTCAGTTCGGGTGCAGGCGGCCTCGGCTGGTTTATTTTCGAGAACAAGAATAATCTCGATATCCCGGCTGTGTTCGCCGGACTCCTCACTGTCATCATCATCGGACTTCTGGTCGAGAACGTCATCTTCCGCCTCATCGAGGCAAGAACGATCAAGCGATGGGGCGTTCAATCATAGCCGGCAACGCAAGAAGAGAACCCCCGACCGCAAGTCACGACTTAGGCTTTAGAGATACATTATGAGCAGCACGTCTGAATTTCTCTGGTACATCCCCAACGACTTGAAATCCGGCCATCGCGGCGACGTGGTTTTGGAAAATCACAATAGCCTGGAGACGCTCACCGCTCAGGCAAAAGCGATCGAGCTGCATGGCTGGAGCGGAGCGCTGATCGGAACCGGCTGGGGCAGACCTGACACCTTCACAATCGCGACTGCACTGACCGCGCAAACCAAGACCTTCCAGCCGCTGATCGCGATCCGTCCCGGCTATTGGCAGCCGGCGCAATTCGCCTCCGCCGCCGCCACGCTCGACCAGTTGAGCGGCGGGCGCGTACGCGTCAACGTCGTGTCCGGCAAGGACGACCTCGCCGCATACGGCGACAAGGAAGGCGATCCGGCAAGCCGCTATGCGCGAACGCGCGAATTCATGCGGCTGGTCCGCAGATTATGGACTGAAGAGAACGTCACCTACACCGGCGAACACTTCCAGGTTACGAATTCCACTGCGGTGCCGCGCATCGCCGTTCGTGGCGAGCGCCGGCATCCCAAACTTTACTTCGGAGGCGCGTCAGAACCGGCAGAACATGCCGCCGCCGCGGAAGCAGACGTTCAGCTTTTTTGGGGCGAGTCTCTGGACGGCGCACGGGAGCGCATCGAGCGCCTCAAGACCCTCAGCAAACAACTGGACCGCGACCTGCCTCCCCTCGAATTTGG
>DASWQB010000144.1:0-8960 GCA_036398335.1 Afipia sp.
GCCGCACGCCGTTCGGATTGCCTTTAACGCGATCCGCCAGCATCGCGATGTTGCTTTCCAGCGCATCGAGATCGACGATCAGCGCCGGTGTGACGATCTGATCGAGACTCATGCCGGGTTCGGCGGGAGGACGGGTCGGCATCGGTGGATTCCTGAAACAGAGGTCAGCGTCCGGTGAACACCGGCTTGCGCTTTTCCATGAAAGCGGTGCGGCCTTCTTCATAATCCTTGCTGGCGAAACAGGCCGCGACCATGTCCTCGCACGTCTGCATGTCGCGCGCGCTCTCGTCCCTGGCGATCTCGCCGACGATGAACTTGATCGAATCCACCGTCAGCGGTGCGTTGCCCGCGATGGTGGCGGCGTAATCCTTCACGTAGGCCTCCAGTTTGTCCGATGGCAGCACGCGGTTGACGAAGCCCATGATGCGCGCTTCCTCTGCGTCGAACAGCCGCGCGGTGTAGAAGATTTCCTTGGTGAACGAGGGGCCGACGATGTCGAGCAGGCGTTTCACGCCGGGATAGCCATAGCCCACGGACAATTTCGCGGCGGGCACCGCGAAACGCGAATTGTCCGTGCAGATGCGCAAATCGCAGCAGCTTGCCAATCCCATGCCGCCGCCGACGCAATAGCCGCGGATCATGGCGATGGTCGGCTTGGGGAACTCGAACACGGAGGCATAGCCCGCTTCGACCGCCGCGTTGTAGCGGTCGGTCGCGTCCTTCGAGCCGCGCTCCTCGGCGAATTTCGAAATGTCCGCGCCGGACACGAACGCCTTTTCGCCGGCGCCGGTAATCACCACCACGCGAACGTCCGGGTCTTTCGCGAAATCATTCATGATCGCGGCGCAGGCCTGCCACATCTCCAGCGACACCGCGTTGTGGCGCTCGGGATTGTTGAAAGTCATGGTGCCGACATGGCCCTCCTTGTGGGCGATCATCTTATCCGTCTGGGTCATCGGGTCCTGCTTTCTCGCGTCAGATAATCTTTGCGGATTTCAGCGATGCGATCTCGCCGTCGCCAAATCCGAATTCGTGGAGCAGTTCATCGGTATGTTCGCCGACTTCAGGCGGCCGTGCCGCGATGCTGCTCGGCGTGCGCGACAGCGTGAACGGCTGGCCGACAAGGCGCACGTTCCGCTCGCCGGTATCCGGCACATCGCGCACGAGGTCGAGATGTTTCACCTGCGGATCGTCGAACATCTTGTCGATGGTATAGATCGGCCCGCATGGCACGCCCGCCTTATTGAGGTCTTCCACCCATTGCGCGCTGGTGCGCGTGGCGGTCACCTTTTCGATCTCGGCGTTCAGCGCGTCGCGATGGACCGAGCGTGTGCCGGGCGAGGCGTAGTCGGGCTTTTGCAAAAGATCGCTGCGGCCGATGGCATGGGCAAGACGCTCCCAGATCACCTGGCCGGTGGCGGCGATGTTGACGTAGCCATCGGATGTCCTGAACACGCCGGTCGGGATCATGGTGGGGTGATTATTGCCCGCCTGTTTCGGCACCTCACCCTGCACCAGCCAGCGCGCGCCCTGAAAATCCAGCATGAAAATCTGAGACTGAAGCAGCGAGGTCTGCACCCACTGGCCTTCGCCGGAGACGTCGCGCTCCAGAAGCGCGGTGAGAATTCCCATCGCGCAAAACAGTCCCGAAGTGAGATCGGCAACCGGAATGCCGACGCGCATCGGCCCTTCGCCGGGCGCGCCGGTGATTGACATCAGCCCGCCCATGCCCTGCGCGATCTGGTCGAAGCCGGGCCGCTTCGCGTAGGGGCCGTCCTGTCCGAAGCCGGAAATGCTGGCATAGACGAGGCGCGGATTGATCTTGCGCAGCGTCTCGTAATCGATGCCGAGGCGCTCCTTCACGTCGGGGCGATAATTCTCGATCACTACATCGGCTTTTTCCGCGAGGCGATAGAACACGTCGCGGCCAGCGGTCTCTTTCAGGTTGAGCGTCATCGCCCGCTTGTTGCGGTGAAGGTTTTGAAAGTCCGCGCCGTGCCGCGCGCCGCCGAGCTGCTCGTCATCGGGAATGTCGGTCGGCGCCTCGATCTTGATGACGTTGGCGCCCCAGTCCGCCAGTTGCCGCACGGCGGTCGGTCCCGCGCGCACGCGCGTCAGATCGAGCACCGTGAAACGCGAGAGGGCTTGCGAGGCTTTCGGTGCGGACATGGCTTCTCCCTTTTTATTCTTGCGGCGCCTTGCTGACGACCGCTTCGTGTCCCGGGCGCGGCGCAGCACGGAGTGGTGCGCCGCTGAACCGGGACCGTCACAGTCTGGAACGGTCCCGGCTCTGCGACGCAACGCTGCACGTTGCATCGCGTCCGGGACAAGTCGTCTTCGCTCAGCCCGCATCCGCTTTCAGGCCGCCGGCTTCGATTCCGGCAATGGCGCATTCCTCGTCATTTTCCGATGTATCGCCGCTGATGCCAACCGCGCCGACGACATGGCCGCTGCCATCTTTAATCAGGACGCCGCCGGGCACCGGGATCAGTGCGCCGCGCGCCATCGTGTTCACCGCGTCGATGAAATAAGGCTGCTCGTTGGCGCGCTTGAAGATCGCGCGCGAGCCGAGGCCCATCGCCAGCGCGCCATAGGCCTTGCCGTGGGCGACTTCAAAACGCATCAGGCTGGTGCCGTCCTGCGCGATCGACGTTTTAACGGTGCCGCGCGCGTCGAGAACGACAATCGCCATCGGCTTGGTTTTCTTTTCGATGACTTTGGCCAGAGCGGCGTCAAGAATCTTGCGGGCGGTATCGAGCGTCAGATCGGTCATGATTCATCCTTTGTGGAAATATTACGCGCTTTCAGCATGCGCCTCGGCGCTAATCAAGCCCGCCTGATGGCTTGCCAGACTCATCGCTAAAACTTGAGCGACATGCAGCGCGGCGCGGCCGGAGCCGTCCTTGATCTGGTGGCGGCACGAGGTGCCGTCGGCGACGATCAGCGCGTCCTGATCGGCCTTGCGAACTGCCGGGAGCAGGCGAAGCTCCGCCATCGCGATGGAGGCGTCATAGGTCTCGGCGCCATAGCCGAACGCGCCGGCCATGCCGCAGCAACTGGATTCGATGACCTCGACATCGAGATCGGGGACCAGACGCAGGATTTTCTCCACCGGCTTGAAAGCGTCGAACGATTTCTGGTGGCAATGGCCGTGGACCATGGCCTTCTTGCCGATGGCGCCGAGTGGAAGCTGCAACCGTCCGGTGCCAGCCTCGCGTGCGAGAAATTCCTCGAACAGCAGCGCGTGGGCGGCAATGGCTTTGGCGCTGTCATCGTTTCGCAATGAAAGCAGCTCGTCGCGCAGGGTCAGAAGACAACTCGGCTCAAGGCCAACAATCGGCACGCCGCGCGCGACGAAGGGCGAGAGCGTTTTGACCACGCGCGCCAGTTCCTCGCGCGCCTGTTCAACAAGGCCCGCCGACAGGAACGTGCGGCCGCAGCACAGCGGGCGCGAACCCTCCGCGGGTTTCGGCAGATGCACGCGGTAGCCGCCCGCGATCAATACGTGCAATGCTGCGTCGAGGTTCTCGCGCTCATAGGCGCGGTTGAAGGTATCCGCGAACAGCACGACTTCCGGGCCGTTTGTCGGGCCAAAGGCAATTTTACCGGGCGCGAAGGTATCACGCCGCCATTCCGGCAACGCGCGCTTGCTGCTGAAGCCCGTGGTTTTTTCCATCGCCCAGCGCAGCAGCGCGCTTTTGTTGCGCAGGTTCACCAGCGGAGCGAAGGTCGCGGCGAAGGATGCGTAGCGCGGCAGATAGCCGACGAGGCGATTGCGAAGCGTGAGGCCATGGGTCTTCACCCGCGCCGCCAGCACCTCGATTTTCATCTTGGCCATATCGACGCCGGTCGGGCATTCGCGGCGGCAAGCCTTGCAGGACACGCACAGTTTCATCGTCTCCATCATCGCGTCCGATGACAGCGCATCCGGTCCCAGCTGACCGGAGATAGCCAGACGTAAGGTGTTGGCGCGACCGCGCGTCAGGTCTTTCTCGTTGCGCGTGGCACGATAGGACGGGCACATCGCCCCGCCTTCGAGTTTGCGACAAGCGCCGTTGTTGTTGCACATCTCGACCGCGCCTTGAAAACCGCCGGCCGCGCCGGGATAGGACGACCAGTCGAGTTCGGTTTTGAAGTCCTCGACCTTGTAGCCGGGCTTGAAGCGGAACAGCGTGCGGTCGTCCATCTTCGGCGCGTGGACGATCTTGCCCGGATTGAGCGTGTTGCCGGGATCGAAACGCTCTTTGACTTCCTCGAAATCGTGCACGATCCGCGCGCCGAACATCTGCTCGTGGAATTCGGAGCGCACGATGCCGTCGCCATGCTCGCCCGAATGCGAGCCCTTGAACTCGCGCACCATCGCGAAGGCTTCCTCGGCGATGCCGCGCACCGCCTTGACGTCCTTCTCCAGGCGAAGGTTGAGCACCGGGCGCACATGCAGACAGCCTTCGGAAGCGTGTGCGTACATCGTCGGCTTGGTGCCGTGCCTGGCGAAGATGGTGTTCAGGCGGTCGGTGTATTCGGCCAGATGCGGCAGCGGCACCGCGCAGTCTTCCACGAAGGAGACCGGCTTGCCCTCCTGCTTCATCGACATCATCACATTGAGACCGGAGGTGCGGAAATCGGTAATCGCCGCCTGCATCGCAGGCTCCGTGACATCGACCACGCCGCCCCATTTGCGGCGTTCGCGGTCCCACCCGAAACCGATGTCGCCCATCAAATCGTGAAGCTGTTTCAGCTTGGCGAGATTGGCCGGCATGTCCTCTTCGGCGAATTCGACAACCAGCAGCGCCTCGGGATCGCCTTTCACCACCGCCTCGATGGTGGGCTTGAACATCGCGATGTCCCGGCCCAGCCCGATCATGGTGGAATCGATCAGTTCGACGGCGATGGGTTTCAGCGTCACCAGATGCTGGGCGGCGTCCATCGCTTCATAGAAACTGCCGAAATGGCAGACGCCGAATACCTTGGCGCCGAGCAGCGGCCACAGCTTGAGTTCGACGCGCGTGGTAAAGGCCAGCGTGCCTTCGGAGCCGACAAGGATGTGCGCCATGTTATTGACGCCGGCGTTCGGCGTCAGCGCATCGAGATTGTAGCCGCCGACGCGGCGCTGCACGCTCGGAAATCTCTCGGCGATCTCGTTGGCCTCGCGGGTGCCGAGCGCGAGCAGATCGCGAAAGAGGTCGCGGCCCGGCTCGTCGATATTCGGCCAGGCTTTGTCCCGGGGCAGGGGGCCGAAGTGAAGTTGCGTGCCGTCCGCCAGCGCCGCGTCCATGGACAGCGTGTTGTCGCGCATCGTGCCATAACGCAGCGAACGCCCGCCGCAGGAATTGTTGCCGGCCATGCCGCCGATGGTGGCGCGCGACGCCGTGGAGACATCGACCGGAAACCACAGGCCATGCGGCTTGAGCTGGCGGTTGAGATCGTCGAGCACGATGCCCGGCTCGACCACGCAGGTTTTGTTCTCGACGTCGAGCGAGATGACCTTGTTCAGGTATTTCGAGACATCGACCACGATGCCGTCATTGACGGTCTGGCCGCATTGCGAGGTGCCGCCGCCGCGCGGGGTGACGATACGCCCGTCGTCGCGCGCGATCGCCATCGCCAGCAGCGCTTCGTCGATGGTGCGGGGCACGACAACGCCGAACGGCATGATCTGGTAGAACGAGGCATCGGTGGCGTAGCGGCCGCGGCTGAAGCTGTCGAACAGCACATCGCCGGTGATCTGCGAGCGAAGGCGTTGTTCGAGTCTGGAGGGGGCACGATGAGAGGTTGGGGCCGGCATGTGACTTCCTTAAAGCCCGTCAGGCAAAGCGAGCCGCGGTCTGTTCGAGTACGCTGCAGTGCATAATGCAAAATGTGCAGCGCAATAAATTTTTTGCATGCATTTTATCTGGCGATGGCACGAGTCCACATGACAGTTCATGGCAAAGTCATTCGGAGTTCATGTGCCCGTTGGCGCTGCCGCCGGCCGATTCGCTGGAGCGCTCGGACGCGGCCTGTCGCTTGTTACGCAGGTGATTGAACAGGATGTCGCTGAGTTCATTGCCGGCGCGCCGGCGCAGGGCGTCGAGTATCATTTCGTGCTCGCGCATGGCTTCGCCCCAGCGTTCTCGCTCGCGTGCGAAATTGGCGGAGTAGCGCACGCGGCGGATGCGTCCGGCGAAGGTGGCGTAGGTCGTCAGCAAAACAGCGTTGCGTGAGGCCTGCACGATCTTCTGGTGGATCATCTGATTGGCGTGGAAGTAATTGTGCATGTCTTTGCGAAGATAGAAGCCGTACATCTCATGATGCAGGCGCTCCACTTCGGCGATCTCCTGATCGGTGATGTTTTCGCAGGCCAGACGGCCTGCAAGGCCCTCAAGACCGCCCATCACATCGAACAACTCGACCAGATCGCTTTCGCTCAACGCGCGGACGCGCGCGCCCTTGTTCGGCAACAGATCGACGATGCCCTCCGAGGCGAGAACTTTCAGCGCCTCGCGCAGAGGCGTGCGCGAAATGCCGAGGAGCTCGCAAAGCTCGCGCTCCAGCACGCGGCCGCCGTCGGGAATGTTGCCCTCGACGATGTAGTCGCGCAGCCGCGACAATGTTTCCCCGTGCAGGGACGATTCTTCGCGCGCCTCACTGAGGTCGTCGAGTTTCACGGCGGTCAGAGGTGTGGCCATGTGAGATGTCATCGAGAGTTAATCCAGCCGTAATTCGTACCATCCTAACGGAACAGAACAACAGATGGTCGGCTCTTACAATTTTGCATGCATTATTTTCTTGCTTGAATCTGAAAATAAATGCAATAGCGTTCTGAACAAGAGCGCCGATTTGTGCAGGAGAGCCGCGTGACTCATTTCCAAGGACGCCATTTTCTACAGATCCCCGGCCCGAGCCCCGTGCCCGACCGCGTTTTGCGCGCGATGGACATGCCGGTGATCGATCACCGCAGCGCCGAGTTCGCCGAACTCGGCAAGGCGGTATTGGCCGGCTGTCAAAAGATTTTCCAGACCAAGGGCCCGGTCATTATCTTCCCGTCCTCCGGCACCGGGGCGTGGGAAGCGGCCATCGTCAACACGCTGTCGCCCGGCGACAAGGTGCTGATGGTGGAGACCGGCCATTTCGCGACGCTGTGGCAGAAGATGGCTGCGCGTTTCGGCATCGAGGTCGAGTTCATGTCGACCGACTGGCGTCACGGCGCCGATCCCGCCGCCATCGAAGCCAAGCTCAAAGCCGACAAGAGCCATTCTTTCAAGGCGGTGATGGTCGTCCATAACGAGACCTCCACCGGCGTCACCAGCCGCATCGGCGAAATCCGGAAAGCCATCGACGCGGCCAAACATCCGGCGCTGTTTCTGGTCGATACGATTTCCTCGCTCGGCTCGGCTGACTACCGCCATGACGAATGGGGCGTGGACGTCACCGTCAGCGGTTCGCAAAAGGGCTTCATGCTGCCGCCGGGCCTCGGTTTCAATGCTGTTTCCGACAAGGCGCTCTCCGTCGCCAAAACCAACAAGATGCCGCGCTCCTATTGGGACTGGGAGGACATGCTCAAGCCCAACGCCAACGGCTTCTTCCCCTACACGCCGGCAACCAATCTTCTCTATGGTTTGCGCGAAGCAGTTGCGATGATCCTCGAGGAGGGGCTCGACAACGTCTTTGCGCGCCACAAGCGTCTTGCCGCCGCGACCCGCGCTGCGGTGACACATTGGGGCCTCGAAGTGCTTTGCCTCGAGCCGTCCGAATTCTCGCCGGTGCTGACAGCCGTGCTGATGCCGCCGGGACATGACGCCGACAAGTTTCGCAAGATTGTGCTGGAGAACTACAACATGTCGCTCGGCTCGGGGCTCTCCAAGGTCGCGGGCAAGGTGTTCCGCATCGGACATCTTGGCGAATGCAACGAACTGACCTTGATGGGCGCTCTGACCGGCGTCGAGATGGGACTATCTGTCGCCGGCGTGCCTCACCGCGCTGGCGGTGTGAACGCCGCGATGGAGCTTCTGGAGGAGCGCGGCAAAACCAATACGCCGGGCCACCTCAAGGTGGTCACGAAGTGATGACCTGACAAAAAGGGATTTAAGACATACCAACTGAGGCGTATTGCGAAGATGTGCAATCCGACAAAGCAAGCAATTGCTTTTTCAAGAAACGCTGAAAAATCAGCGGCAAAATAAACCCTGGGAGAGAGACAATGCCGAAATACAACATCCTGATTCTGGGTGCGTCCTACGGCTCGCTGCTGGCGTCGAAAATGATGTTCGGCGGCCATAACGTGAAGCTGGTGTGCCTGCCGGCGGAAGCCGACCTCATCAACGCCGAAGGCTTTCGCGTGCGCATGCCGATCCGCGGCCGCAAGGACCCGATCGAGATCGACTCGCGCAAGTTGCCCGGCAAGGTATCCGCCGCCGGACCTTCGGACGTAAATCCGAAAGACTTCGATCTGATCGGTCTTGCGATGCAGGAGCCGCAATACGGTTCAAACGGCGTTCGCGAACTGCTCGACGCCGTCGCCAAATCGCGCGTGCCCTGCATGTCGATCATGAACATGCCGCCGCTGCCTTATATGAAGCGCATTCCTGGCCTCGACAGCAATGCGTTGAAACCCGCCTACACCAATCCCGCGGTCTGGGACAATTTCGATCCGGGCATGCTGACGCTGTGCAGTCCCGATCCTCAGGCGATCCGCCCGCCGGACGAGAAGGTCAACGTCTTGCAGGTGACACTGCCGACCAATTTCAAGGTCGCGCGTTTCGATAATGAGGCGAGCAACGACATCCTTCGCAACATCGAGAAGGATATCGACGCGGTGCGCTTCGATACGCCTGAGGGCAAGATCGAGCTGCCGGTGAAGTTGCGCTTTCACGATTCGCTGTTCGTGCCGCTGGCGAAATGGGCGATGCTGATGGCTGGCAACTACCGCTGCATCACGCTGGATGGCATGCGCACGGCCAAGGAAGCGGTTCACACCAATC
>DASWQB010000145.1:0-2712 GCA_036398335.1 Afipia sp.
CCGGGACAAGTCCGAGCGAGCGCACGGTCGCCAGTGCCAGAAATCCAAGAATAAACCACGGAACGAGATGAAACAGGCCGAGCCTCGCTGGCGTCTCGCCTTCGGCGCCCGCGATACGCGAGCGCAGCAGCGACAGCGTTAACACCACGGGGCCGAGCATCAGCACGCGAACCAGCTTGACCAGCGTGCCGATCTGTGCCGCGACAAGACCGATGGGTATCGTTGCAGCCAAAACCTGAGGAACCGCATACACGGTCAAACCCGCCAGCGTGCCGTATTGCGTTTCAGTGAGACCGAGGAGAGGAAAAGCCAGCGGCAGGCCGAGCACGACGACGACTCCCAGAACGGCGGTAAAGGCAATCGACGATGCAATGTCGTCACCGCTTGCGCCGATCACCGGCGCGACCGCCGCAATCGCGGAATTTCCGCAGATCGAATTGCCGCATGCGATCAAGATCGACATGCGTTGTGGCAGTCCATAAAGACGGCAAATGAAGTAGCTCGCGCCCAGCGCCAGAACGACTGTAAAGACGATACCCGTCAGCAGTGCCGCACCGGAGGCCATGATGGCGCCGAGGCTGATCGACGCACCGAGCAGCATAACGGCGATTTCAAGCAGCAGCTTTGCGCTGAAATTGATTCCGGGGCGCCAAAATGAACTCGGCTGCCACACGCTGCGCACCGCGATGCCAAGAAGAATGGCGAGCACAAGTGCTTCGATATAAGGATGATCGAACGCGCGCTCTTCCATAAACTGCGCGGCGAGCGCAACGACGCTAAGCGCCACGCAAACCCCAGTACCCGGAATCAGTGAAATGACGGATCGCCAGATTCTTCGACTCTGGCTTGAGGCGGGAGGACTATCCATTGTCAGTAAGACGTCTCGCCGGGCATCGTATTCCTGCTTAGTTTTCCAAAAGCGTAGACAGCGGTATCAGCGCGGCTTCTGCGGTCGAGTGTTTTACACCTTCTCGTAAGGCACGCTGATATTGGTCTTGCGCTCGAGCCATTCCGGCACCGGCAAACCCTTCTCGCGCATGAAATCCGGATTGAACAGTTTCGACTGGTAGCGCGTGCCGTAGTCGCACAATATGGTCACGATGGTGTGGCCGGGCCCGAGATCGCGGGCGAGATGAATGGCTCCCGCGATATTGATTCCGGTCGAGCCGCCGACGCAAAGACCCTCATGCTCAAGCAGATCGAATACGATCTTCACCGCTTCCTCGTCATGAATTTGATACGCCTTGTCCACCGGCGCGCCTTCGAGATTGGCCGTGATGCGGCCCTGTCCGATGCCCTCGGTGATCGAAGACCCCTCGGACTTCAATTCGCCCGTGGTGTAATAACTGTACAGCGCCGCGCCCATCGGATCGGCGATGCCGATCTGCACATGCTTGCTTTTTGCTTTCAGTCCGAGGCCGACGCCCGCCAGCGTCCCACCCGATCCGACCGCGCAGACGAAACCGTCGATCTTGCCTCCGGTCTGCATCCAGATTTCCTGCGCCGTGGTCTCGATATGAGCCTGACGGTTCGCGACGTTGTCGAACTGGTTGGCCCAGATCGCGCCGTTGGGCTCTGACTTCGCAAGCTGCTCGGCCAGCCGTCCGGAGAGCCGCACGTAATTGTTCGGGTTCGAATAGGGCGCGGCAGGCACCTCGACAAGTTGCGCGCCGAACAGCCGCAATGCGTCCTTCTTTTCCTGGCTCTGCGTTTCGGGAATCACAATCACGGTGCGAAAGCCGAGCGCGCTGGCGACGAGTGCCAGGCCGATGCCGGTATTGCCCGCAGTGCCCTCGACGATCACGCCGCCCGGCTTCAGCGTGCCGCGCTTGATCGCGTCGCGAATAATAAACAGCGCTGCGCGATCTTTGACCGACTGTCCGGGATTCATGAACTCGGCCTTGCCGAGAATGGTGCAGCCCGTCTCCCGCGATGCGCGTTTCAGCTTGATGAGGGGTGTGTTGCCGATGGCATCGACGACGTCGTTTCGAATGAGCATGGGACCGCAGGGGATAAGAAAAAGGGATGAGGACAGGAGCCCCAACCTAGTTTGCGGACACCTCTCGCACAAGTGTGCGGAATGGAAGGTTTGCCGGCTTATCCTGCCTTGGCAAAAACCACCTGCCGCACGTCGATGTTGCCGGACAAAAATCCGGCTTCACAGTAAGCAAGGTAATATTCCCACAGCCGCCGGAACCGTTCGTCGAATCCAAGTGGGGTGAGGTTCGGCCACGCGGCGCGGAAATTGTCGCGCCACGATGCCAGCGTCTTGGCGTAGTCCTGTCCGAAAATCCGCTCGCGGATCACCGGCACGCCGAATTTGTCGCCGAGCGATTTGAGAACGTCGGGCGAGGGCAACATGCCGCCCGGAAAGACGTAACGCTGGATGAAATCGACCTCGCGCCGGTAGCTCTGGAAAAACTTGTCCTGGATGGTGATGGCCTGAATTCCGGCGAAGCCGCCGGGCTTGAGGCGGTCACGGAGCTGACCGAAATATTGCGGCCAGAATTGTTCGCCGACCGCCTCGATCATCTCAATGGAGGCGATGCGGTCATATTGGTCGCGCTCGTCACGGTAATCCTGAAAGCGAATCTCGACTTTGTCGTTCAGTCCCGCATCATGGATGCGCTTTCTGGCGAAGTCGCGCTGTTCCGTGCTGATGGTGAGGCCGACAACCTTGGCGTCGTAGTTCTTGGCGGCGAATTCGGCAAA
>DASWQB010000146.1:0-2846 GCA_036398335.1 Afipia sp.
GCGCCTTTTGGACCCCTGCTGCGATCCTGCCGCAGGGGTATACAAACTCACCGCCGGGACGCGTGGCCCGTCAGGTCAGCGCGTCCGCGACCGCTTTGCCGCAAGCTACCGTGTCCGCCTTGCCGCCGAGGTAGCGGGTGCGCAGTTTCTCCTGCGCCAGTACCTTCTCGATCGCCGAGACAATGGCCTTGGCCGCATCAGGTTCACCCAGATGATCCAGCATCATCGCCGCCGACCAGATCTGCGCGACGGGATTTGCGATGCCCTGCCCGGCGATATCCGGCGCGGACCCATGCACCGGCTCGAACAGCGAGGGGAATTTCCGCTCCGGGTTGAGGCTGCCCGAAGGAGCGATGCCGATGGTGCCGGTGCAGGCCGGGCCGAGATCGGACAGGATATCGCCGAACAGATTGGAGCCAACCACGACGTCGAAACGGTCCGGGTTCAGCACGAAATGCGCGACCAGAATATCGATGTGATACTTGTCCCATTTCACGCCGGGGAAGTTCTTGGCCATCGCCTCCACCCGTTCGTCCCAATACGGCATCGTGATCGAGATGCCGTTGGACTTGGTGGCGGAGGTCAGGTGCTTCTTCGGCCGGCTCAGCGCCAGCTCGAACGCGAATTTGAGGATGCGATCGACGCCGGTGCGCGACATCACGGTTTCCTGAATCACCACCTCGCGGTCGGTATCCGGGAACATCCGCCCGCCGATAGAAGAGTATTCGCCCTCGGTGTTTTCGCGCACCACGAAGAAATCGATATCGCCGGGCTTGCGGCCCACCAGCGGCGATTGCACGCCGGGCATCAGCCGCACCGGGCGCAGGTTCACATACTGGTCGAAGTCGCGGCGGAACTTGATGAGCGAGCCCCACAGCGAGACGTGGTCCGGCACGATATTCGGCATGCCGACCGCGCCGAAGAAGATCGCGTCGTGCCCACTGACTTGCGCCTTCCAGTCGTCCGGCATCATCTGGCCGTGCTTCTGGTAATAGTCACAGGAGGCGAAATCGAAATCGTCGAGCTGCAATTCGAAATTGAATTTCTTCGCGGCCGCCTCCAGCACGCGCACGCCCTCCGGCACTACCTCCTTGCCGATGCCGTCGCCCGGAATGATGGCGAGCCGGTATTTGCGGTTGGTGCCTGAAGGTGAACGGGTGGTGACTGTCGACATTATACTTTTCCTGATGATGGGACGGCGCGCATATTCATGCGGCATTCTGGATGGGTTTTTAGACAAAACGGTTGCGGTAGCAATAGACCGCCCGACGGTCCGGTCTCGCCGGTCTCATATCTTCTGGTATGACAGCAATTCCAGCCAAAGAAAATTGACCGCGTGGCAGGATCGCAGGAGAATAACGGCCGGACACGCGAGGCGATCGCCAATGATCGAAGCCGATTCAAAAGTCATTTCCGAAATCATCGGCGACATTTACGAGTCGGTTTACGATCCGGGCCGTTTGAACATGGTGGTTGCAAGCCTGCAAAGCCTGTTTCATGGCTCGAAAGCCTGCACCAGAGCGCGGCTGAAGCCGCTGGCGAGCCCTTCCACGGCGCACAGGGACATATCCGGTATGCCGCCCCGCCCGGCAAAGGCTGGCGTTCAACAGCGCATCATATGAAAATGCTAGCCGGACGGTCCAGGTGGACCGGGCAAGTGAATACGAGGCGAACGGCGCATGCAGAACCATGTGATGCCGACAGGCGAAGACAGGATGGCGCTGCGCCATCTGATGACCGACCGGCGCATCGGCGGCGCGCTCGGCCTCGGCTTCTCCTCCGGCATCCCGTTCATGCTGGTCTATATCACCCAGTCGGCCTGGCTCTCCGAAGCCAAGGTGCCGATCCAGATTCTCGGCCTGATGAGCGAATTGACGCTCGCCTATAAATTCAAATTTCTGTGGGCACCGTTCCTCGACCGCTACGATGCCCCGATCTTCAGCCGGATGCTGGGACGGCGGCGCGGCTGGATCGTGCTCTCGCAGCTCGCTGTGATGGCGACGCTCGGCGGCATCGCCTTCGGTGATCCGGCGAACTGGCTGTGGTGGACCATCCTGTTCTCGCTGGCGCTGGGTTTCGCGGGCGCCACGCAGGACATCGTGATCGACGGCTGGCGCATCACCGTCGCGCCCCCCGAACGTCAGGCGCTGATGTCGTCATGGGCCGAGATCGGCTGGCGCATCGGCAATCTGGTCTCAGGCGCCGGCGCGCTGTATCTGGCCGACGCCTTTGGCTGGCGCGCCGCTTACCTTTTCATGGCGGTGTTCATGCTGCCGGGCCTGATGTCGGCCCTTCTTGCGCCAGAACCGCCCTCCGACCTCGTGCCTCACAGCGCGCCGAAGAACTTCGTCGCCACCATCACCGACCCGATCCGGGAGTTGATGACACGGCTCGGGCCGCTGGCGATTCCGATCCTGCTCATGGTCGCGGGCTTTCGCATGCCCGGCTATATCTCCAGCGCGATGGCGATCCCGCTGTTCAAGAGCCTGCATTACTCCAACAGCGACATCGCCACCGTGACCAAACTGTTCGGCTTCTGGGTCGCGTTGGCGGGCACGTTCATGGCGGGCTACATCGTGCCGCGCATCGGCATGATGGCGAGCCTGATCGTCGGCACGGTGTTCGCCTCCGCCTCGCATCTCAGCCTCGCTTACCTTGCCGTGCATGGCGATCACGGCGGCGGCGAATTCTGGCTGTTCGCCACCACGGTAAGCATCGACAGTCTGGCCTACGCCTTCGCCTCGATCGTGCTCATCACTTATATGTCGAGGCTGACCTCGACCGAGCACGCGGCAAGCCAATACGCCCTGCTGACCTCGTTGTGCGCATTTCCCGGCAGCATCCTG
>DASWQB010000147.1:0-7636 GCA_036398335.1 Afipia sp.
ACGGAATTGATGTCGTCGTTCATTAAGGTGACGAGGTCCGTCGCTGGTGCGGCGGCGGCCACACCGAGAAGAGACAATTCGGGCGCATAGCTCTTTGCGATCAGGCCGCTGAACAATGCAGCCTGCCCACCTTGCGAATGGCCCCATACAACGAACCGGTTGCCGCTGCCTGCGCCGGGCATGGCACGGGCGACACGCACGGAATCGATCACAGCGCGTGCCTCGCTGTCGCCGACAAGATAGGGATGCGTCTCAGGCGTCCCCAATCCCGGATAGTCCGTCGCGGCCACGACATAGCCTTGCTCGACGAACGAGTGCAGCCCCTGAATTTGCTGGAACAGAAATATCGCCAATGACGGCGCACAGCGCGGCGTGATGCCGGAGGTCGGATGTGCCCAGGCAACGATCGGACGCCCTTCCGGCGGCGGGTCGCCGGCCGGTACAATCACCACACCGGACACGAAAATGGGCTCGCCCTGTAATCCTGTCGAGCGATAGAGAACGCGGTAGGCGGCGGCGCCGAGCGGTGCTCCATACATCGGCTCCTGTCGGACCAGCGTTCCCGGCTGACCCGCGAGCAGCGATGGCGGCGCATCATAAAATGGTGTCTGCGCTGATGCGACGCCAGCATGACCTGCAAGCGTCGCTGCGAACAACAACGACAGCCTGCACCACGGGCGAAGCTTCCCGGCAAGGCAGGCGATACGGTTCATGCTTCACATCCCGTAGATGATTTTCAATTCGCCGCCGGCATGCAGCGCGATCATAACGCCGTCGGCCAGCAGATACGCCTTCTCGAACCTGGCTGCGGAGAGACGTCCCTCCATCCGAAAGCCGTTCTTCAGCGGGCGCGTCAGCTTCTCGCTGGCAGCATTCAACAGGTTCTGATACGCGACACCGTAATCGATATTCGTTTTATCGCGTAGTTGCGAAATGACCGGATCGATCACGGATGACAATTGAGAATTCTCCATGATGGCACCAAGGTCGGCAAGCCTGATTGCACGACCGCCGGTATCCACTTGGATAGCCCCGGTCAAATAAATCCATTGTCCAGCTGCGGGATCGGCATCCGAGGCCTTGGCGATCCGCAATCCGATGACAAGCTGTCCTGCCGATGGATAGACCTGCACATCGCGGACAGACATGCCTGCTGTTGGCGCGACCGTGTTCGCCGCCTGAACGATTCTGTCTTTAATGATGTCATAGCCGATGCGGGCAGGCAGAACGACATCGAACTCGCCGGGACTACTGACGTCGCTGCCGAGTGCAGGCAACGGTGTCGGCATCACGGCAGGCGGTTGCTGATCGATGAAAGTCGTTGCCGAACCTGAAAGTTCGAGTGAGCCCCACAGCACCTTACCATCGGCGCGCACGCCGGCAAAGGCCACACCTTGCGGAGTCATTTGCAACCATATCGCCGGATTGTCGGACAATTGCACCGGCTCGAACGCATGTTGCCATGCGCTCGCAGCCTTGCCCTGCAAGTCCTGCCGCCGGGCCGCAGCGCGAGCTTGTTCGGACACGCGCGTAAGCTGATCGCGAATGCGCGGCTCGGCATAGTTTACGAGCGAAATCTCGCGCCCAAGAACGTGAAGAATGGGCGGCTCACTCCAATGGAAGCCATCACTGAAATTCAGATCGAGCGACCAGTCGCGGCCAACTTTTGGACGTGCCTCCACTTCAATCACGGCGCTTGCTTCGGTTTCACCGCGGATACGGGCAGTGAATCTGTTGGCGCCCTCCCCCTCAAGCGCGCCGTAGATCGGCACTGAACCATAAATGGCATCGCCGCGGCCGTACAAAGACACCGGCCCCGACCGCTCGATAAAGCCATCGATGTCACAATTGGCGTTGACCCGAAAGATGAGCACCCTGCGATGCACGCAACTGATGCGCTCGTCGATGGTCGCAAGCCGGCGCGGAATGTTCTGCTCTATTTCAGATGCGAGCGCCGGCAGTGCGAATTCAATCGTCGCCGATATTCGCGACCCGGTTGTGAACGGTGCAATAGTATCGGGCGACAGCGGCGGCTTTTCCGCAGCAGAAGCGGTTGAGGGCAACCCCATGATGAGCCCGAGCACAGTCATGATGGTGCAAGCCAAACGTACCGCGACAAGGCGGCCCGGAATGCACCCCATCTCGAATGCTTTCATGACGTCACCATGATTGCTGGCTATAAAAAAGCATGCCGCGCCGCTGTGCGATTCCAGCAACGGCGCGACATCGGCGGCTTGTCTGTTTAACACCGAGGCTCGAAAAAGTCTTAGTCCGTGTCTCTCTCAAGCATCGGCTATTTCCAACCGCCGCCCGGCAGCCGGCCGTGATAAGGCGTATCGCGACAGTGACCCCACGGTCCTCGCCAGTAGCCCCGAGGACAGCCATTCCAGCGCCAGGCGTTATTATACCTCCCGTAATATCCATTCGGGTAAGGTCCGGTCCCGTACGAGTGACAGGCCCCATTCGGCCCGCGATATCCGCGAGGTCCGCATCCATTGGCCACGTGAATGACCATGGATGATGCGTCCGCCGGCTGCACGACGGGCATTGCCTGCGGCGAAGTTGAGCTGGCGAGCAGTGTAACCGCCAAAGCGAAGGAAACTTTCTTCAGCATGGCTTGATCCCTTAATCGCCAAATTTCTCGGCGGCGTACTCAATGCCGGCCTGCGTTTCGTTGATCGCCTGCTGGATCAGGTTCATCGCGCGGACGCGGTGGCCGCCTTTGTCCGGTGTCGATTCACGCAGCGAGCCAAGCGCGCTGTAGAGCGAGGAAAGAGCACGCTCCATGTTGCCCTGATAGGCCTGAGCGCCGGTTGCCGAGACCGTGACCGCGGCGGCTGCGGCGGTTCCTGCCG
Source organism: Afipia sp. (assembly GCA_036398335.1). Classification (GTDB taxonomy): domain Bacteria; phylum Pseudomonadota; class Alphaproteobacteria; order Rhizobiales; family Xanthobacteraceae; genus Afipia. The sequence goes on from DASWQB010000147.1 coordinate 2,856, forward strand.
CCGCGAGCTGGAGGAGTTCACGGCGAGATGAGATTTTCAGTGTCATGTTCTGGTCCTTCCATTGATGAGTAAGTTGGCGAACGTATCCGAAGTCCATCGGTCGGCAGTCCCACCGGCAAATGGTTTAGAGAGCCGGATGGGTCGTTTTTGAATCAAGCGATTTCGACATCTGCTGGCTTGGCAGCAGACCGCCAAGATCGCCCGGATAGTTGAAGGCGGCAAACATGCGAGCCTTCGCGGCATAGTACGAACGCACCCAGGCGAAACGCTCGCCTGTTTTGGACATGCCGACACTGTCAGCGATGCTCTCGAGACTGATAGGATGCCCGGCGTTTCCCCAGTTGCCTTCCGTGACTTCATTGATCACGACGAGAATGCTGGATCCGGTTGCCTTATCCGCGTGCGTGGCGGCCAGAATCGCTTCGTTGACCCAGGCATGAACCTCGCTCTTGTGATCGGCGTTCATGTAACCCTCGGGAATGGTGACATTGACGAGAAAACGTCCGGGCGCCGAGACGAAGCTGTCGTCCGCGACACCTCCAACCCACCAGTCGCCCTTGGGCAACTCGCTGAACAGCACCGAGGCGAAGGCACGGCCGCCATGCGTATTGGCTCCGCCTTCCATCCGGATCAGCACATCGGTCAACCGCTTCGCAAGATCCGCCTTGCTGGCCTTGTCGAGATCGCCGGCCATATAACGAACATCCATGATTGGCATATCACATTCCTTTCTTGCTGCCGGGACAGTCCGGCTTCGTCCAGTCGCCGTCACAACGAGGCGAGCCGCAAGTCGCGCGAAACGGACAGGACGATACGGCTTGGGAGACTTCGGTCGCTTCGAATACAGGCGGTCGCGCAGTCCCGAGTGTCTTGTTCGTGGACAGTGAATTGAGTTCAGTGGCCTGCATGTTCACTCTCCCATTTCCTGATGTTCGCATCGTCGATCATGATCGTTTCGACGATCATGACGTCCGTGTCGTCCTCGGTGATCTCGATCGCGATGCTGGCCTCGTCGAGTTGCGAAAGACCGGCGCTGTCGCGGCGGCCGAGCGCGAGACCGTTGCAGCGAATCGAGCCCTCGCGCACGAAGATGTAAACACCGTGCGAAGTCGAGCGCAGACGATGGGTAAAGCTCCGCCCCGCATCCGCGAGCAGACGCGAGACGCGCATGTCCTGCGGGATCGGCAGGGCGCCGTCACCGTCTCCGACCAGTTGAACGATTTCGTTGCGTCGCGTGCGATAGTCGAAATGAGCACGATGATAAGTCGGCGGCAAATAGAGCTGTTCGGGAAGCAGCCACAGATAGATGGCGTGCATGTCTTCCGGAGTGACACTCAGCTCTGAATGTTTGCCGCCGGAGCCAGCTGAGAAGACGTAATAGTCACCGACCGACAATCTATCGACGGTGCCCGCCCCGGCGGTATTGACGTGCGTGAGTTCGCCCGCGAACACAAAGGCGCAGATGACGAAGTTATGGTGCGGATGCATGTTGTAGCCGCAGCCAGCACCGTGGAAAATCTCATCGCCGAACACGCGGATCGGGCCGAAGCCCGGCCGGCCCCCTTGATATTCGTGGAAGTTGAAGCTCGAGGCGCGGGTAACGAAACCGTCGGGATGACCCGCAATATAAGAGGCGCGCGAGCCGTCCGATTTGATCATGTCGTGGCCACGCTCGTTGCTGCGAATGATGAATGAGTTGCTCATGACAACTTGCTCCTGATCTGATGAGTTAGGCGACATTGCCGAGATGCGGCTGGCCGAACGCGTAGCCAACCATCACCATCTCGAACATGTGCTTCGGGGTGCCGCAGTCCGGGCACACCCAATCTTCGGGGATGTCTTTCCAGCGCGTGCCGGGCGCCAGACCGTGCTCGGGCAAGCCGAGCGCTTCATCGTAGGAAAAGCCGCAGCCGAGGCACATCAGCCGCTTCAGGGGTTCCATGCTCATGTCGAGCCTCTCTCTGGTAATGTGTAACGCGCTACATATGACGCGTGACGCACTACTAAAGCGATGCAATCAGCCGGTCAAGTGGATTTTCTTGGAAAAGTGAAATTTTCGATCTGCGGATCAGGAGGACTTGGCGTCCGATATGCCAATTAACGAGGCGCGTCAGCCCTTGGACTGCTCGCGGGTGGCCCGGAGCAATTCATCGGTGAAAATCGGCTGCCAGGAACGGATGTGACGTTTCATCAATTCCCGCAGTCCGTCAGCATCGCCGATATCAGCCAGTTCAATGATACGGTAATGCTCAGCTACGGACTCCCGCTGGCGTTCCTTGCCCGGCTCGGACGCAATTCCGTACAGCCGCATCTTATCCCGCAACGCCATCACCGTTTCAGTCAGCAACTCGTTGTCAGCCTGTTCCGTGAGAGCTTGATGGAAGTTGCGGTCGGCTTCCAGGTAGTCGGAAACGCTATGAGAATCAACGGCGCGAGCGACCTCATCAGCAAACAGCCGGGCCCTGCTCAGATCCTTCTTGCGTTTTAACGCGACCACTTCGGCTGCAAATACCTCGAGAAGTTCACGCATATCGAACAGATTGCGCAACTGCGCGAGAGTGGGAGCCACCACCTTGAAGCCGCGGTTACGCAGCGGTTCGATCAGCCCGTTGCGTGCAAGCTCCAGCAGCGCCTCACGAACCGGCGTCGTGGAAACCCCCAGCGTCGCGGCGAGACTGGGCACTGAGTACATGGCACCGGGAGCGCTTTGCCCCGATATAATTTCGGAACGCACCTGTTGGAGCACCTGCTCCCTGAGATTGCTGTCCATTTGTTTTTCGAGAATCACCATCTGCCACTATGTAGCGCGCTACTTCTAAAATTCAATGCTCAATTTTGCCTTTCGGTTCCCGCAGTGCATTATAGACACTGCCATAGGGGGCGAAATGGACACTGGAAAGGGTCAATTCAGAGGGCCCATCGCCAAACTTGCAAAGTGTTTTGTCGAGGTCGCCGATCGCTGGTTCCCGGATAGTTATGTCTTTGTTCTGATTGGCGTTGTGCTGGTGTCGTTCGCAGCGATTCTAAATGGGTCCTCGCCACTCGATGTCAGCAAATCTTTCGGCGATGGCTTCTGGACGCTGATTCCGTTCACGATGCAGATGGCTTATATCGCTATCGGCGGTTACATCGTAGCGACCTCACCACCCGCCGCTTGCGCATTACGCTGGCTGGCGCGCCGCCCTCGCGACGGAAGCTCGGCAATCGTCTTTATCGCGCTGCTCAGCATCGGCCTGTCTCTTATCAATTGGGGATTGAGCCTGATTTTTTCCGGACTGCTCGTACGGGAGCTGGCATGCCGCAGCGAATTGCGGCTGGATTACCGCGCGGCAGGCGCAGCCGCCTATCTGGGGCTCGGCTGCGGCTTCACGCTGGGCATGACGTCTTCCGCAGCGCAGCTTCAGGCGAACCCAAACAGCATTCCTGCAAACCTGCTCCCGATCACCGGCGTGATCGGCTTCACGCAGACGATATTCACCTGGCAAAACGGCGTGACGATTGCTGCAATTACGGCGCTCTCGTTATTAATCTGCTATCTGACCGCGCCCGCTGGCGATCAGGTCAAGACCGCCCAGGAATTAAATATCAACCTCGCGGCTGAGCAAACCGAGCCGGCAGTCCCCGCACAACGCCCCGGCGATTATCTAGAACGCAGCCCCCTTCTCACGATCCCCATCGCCTTTCTCGCATTCGGTTGGGTGGTGCGGACTTTTGCGGGCGGTAATCCTGTGACCGCAATGTCGAACCTCAACAACTACAATTTCATATTCCTGCTGCTCGGCGCACTTCTTCACTGGCGGCCGCGCAATCTGTTGGCCGCGGTTTCACGCGCTGTTCCGAGCCTATCGGGAGTTCTGCTGCAGTTCCCATTCTATGCCGGCATCGCGCACATCCTGACCGGCCCTCGCAACGCAGAAGGGCTAAGTCTGTCGGACAACATTGCCGGACTGTTCGTCAACGTTTCGGCCGATCTCACCGGATTTACGCTTCTTGTCAGCCTTTATTCGGCGTTCCTGGGCTTCTTCATTCCGTCTGCAGGCGGAAAATGGCTCATCGAAGCACCCTATATTGCCACTGCTGCAAACGAAGTGGGCGCTCATCTCGGATGGACCGTCATGGTCTACAACCTGTCCGAGACCTTACCGAACCTCATCAATCCGTTCTGGATGTTGCCTTTGCTCGGAATCCTCGGCTTGAAAGCAAAAGACATCGTCGGTTACACCGCCATGCAGTTCGTCGCACATTTCCCGGTGGTGCTGGCGCTTTGCACGCTGCTGATGTGGACGTTCACTTACCATCCGCCGGTTACACCCTGATCCGGCGCCGAGCCACTAGCGGTCAGATCGGTTGCGACTTTCAAATCATCGATACCGCTCGGTAAAGCCGGCCAAGTGCCGTCTTACCACCAGCTTGGTTGCACCTGGCGATAGGGCTGTCCGCCGCGCCGGCGTGGATCGACAGTTCGCGGATCTACGGGGCGCTGGAAAAAAAAGCCGAAGCCGTCATCGATCTGGACGTTTTGGGTCGCAACGACCGTGGGCTTACGCGTGATGAAGCCGCCCTGGGGCTGGTTGCTCAGCACCGCAACGAACTCGGTGCGGTAGTTGGTCTCTTTGCTCAGCGGCTCGTCCGAGATGACGATCGAGGACCGCGGCAATGCGGTCGGCGCGATGCGATCGAGCACGTCCTGCGGAATGGTGATACGGTCGAGCGCTGCCGTGGCATCGTTTGCATTGTCGATCGTGACCGCACTCCAGCGCAGCCCCGTATCGTTGTGCGCC
>DASWQB010000148.1:0-7886 GCA_036398335.1 Afipia sp.
GATGCTGTTTGCCGTTAGCCCCTTCGCCGCACGGACCTCTGGCTCCTCGAACACCGGAAACAACGCAGCCGCGTTGCTTGACTGTGTCCGCGTCGCTCCGGAAAATCCGGCAAAGGACGGTACGCGGGCGACACCCGGCACGCCAAGCGCGATGTCTTCAATCCGGCGCACCACTTCGGTCGTTCTCGCCAGAGATGCCGCCCCCGGCAATTGCACGGAAATGATGACGTAGCCCCGGTCCTGCGCGGGGATGAATCCCTTTGCCGTCACGGTGAGCAGGAATCCCGCCGAACCGATCAACGCGACATACAGGACCAGCATCAGGCGCGAATGCCTAATCACGAATTCAGCCGTCTCGGCATAGCCGTGAGACAAGCGATCGAATACCCGGTTGAAATATCCGGTAAAGACATTCCATCCACGCGCGACGAAATTCCAGCTCGCCGGCTCTTTCTTTTCATGATGCGCTTGAAGGATCAGGGATGCCAACGCCGGCGACAGCGTCAGCGAACAGAAGCACGAAATTGCGGTTGCAACCGCAATGGTGACGGCAAATTGCTGAAAAAACTGTCCCGAAATGCCACCGAGAAACGCCGTCGGCACGAACACCGCGCATAATACCAGCGCAATCGAGACCAGCGCGCCACCGACCTCCTGCATGGTGAGAAGAGCCGCATCGCGCCGGCTCATGCCCCCGGCAAGATGCCGCTCGACATTTTCCACCACCACGATGGCGTCATCGACAACGATACCGACGGCCAGCACAAGTCCAAACAGTGTCAGGTTGTTGATCGAGAATCCGAGCGCCGCCATCACCGCAAAGGTACCAATCAAGGACACCGGGATCGCGACAATCGGAATAATCGCCGGGCGCCAGCCTTGCAGAAAGATCAGCACAACGATGACGACAAGCACCATCGCCTCGTAGATGGTCTTGATGAGTTCATCGACAGATTGAGCAATGAACTCGGTCGGATTGTAGCCGATATTGTATTCAAGGCCCGGCGGGAAATCGGCCCTCAGCTTGACCATCGCGTCGGTAATGCTTTTAGCTGTGCCGAGCGCGTTTGAGCCGGGGCGCTGCGAGACCGCTATGCCGACGGACGACTTGCGCAGAAGATAACTGTTCGTCGTGTAGGACAGAGCGCCGAGTTCGACACGCGCCACGTCGCGCAGGCGGACTGTCCGCCCGTCATCGCCTGCCTTGATGACGATATTCTCGAATTGCGCCGGATCCTTGAGGCGCCCGGTAAAGGTAAGGCTCGGCTGGAACGCGCGATCATTGATCGGTGGCTCGGCAATGACGCCGCCGGCGATCTGAAGATTCTGCGCCCGGATCGCCGCAAGCACATCGCCGGCGGTCATGCCGAGATTTGCGATCTTGTCCGGATCGAGCCACAGCCGCATCGAATAGTCGCGCGCGCCGAAGATCGTGATGTCGCCCACGCCGTCGAGGCGCAACAGCTGATCGCGAACTTGCAGCAGCGCATAGTTACTGATGTAGAGCTGGTCGAAGGTGTCATCCGGCGACAGCATGAACACGACCATCAAGAGGTCGGGACTGTTCTTGCGGGTGACGACGCCGTTGCGCTGCACTTCCTCGGGCAATTGCGGCTGCGCGATCGCGACGCGATTCTGCACAAGCACCTGCGCTTTATCCAGATCGGTGCCGAGCTTGAAGGTGATCGTGATATTGAGCTGACCGTCCGACGTCGCCTGGCTGTACATATACAGCATGTCTTCGACGCCGTTGATCTGCTGCTCGATCGGCGTCGCCACCGTATCGGACACGGTCTGCGCGGATGCGCCCGGATATTGCGTGGTCACCACCACCGTCGGCGGCGCAACCTGCGGATATTCGGTGACCGGCAGCGTGGTATAGGCGATCGCGCCGACGATCAGCAGCACGATCAACAGCACCATCGCCAGAATTGGCTGATTAACGGAAAGGCGTCCCAAATTCATGGCTTCACGCCGCCGTTCGTGGTGTCCGGCGCGTGCGGAGCAACTTTTGCACCAATGCGCGCACGCTGAAGACCATCGATAATAACGCGGTCGCTGGCATTCAGTCCTTGGCGGATCACACGCAATCCGTCATCGAGCGGGCCGAGAACGACCGGCTTGGCGACCACCGTATCGTCATCCTTCACCACAAATACAATCTTGCGGGACTGGTCGGTGGCGATCGCGGTATCGGGCAGCAGCAATGCTTCGTAGGGCGCGCTGCCGAGCACGCGCACGCGGGCGAATTGTCCCGGCAGAATTGAGAGGTCGGCGTTGTCCACCAGCGCCCGGCCGCGCAGCGTGCCGGTGCCGACGTCGAGCCGGTTGTCGAGAAAGTCCATCTTGCCGTCATGTGAAGGCTTGGTCTCGCCAGCCAGCAGGATCTGCACCGGGTTCGGAGTGTCGCGCGAACTTGGCCGCTTGCCCTCGAACCAGAGCTTCGAATTCTTGATGTAAATGGATTCATCCATGTCGAAATAGATATGGATCGGGTCCAGCGATACGATCGACGTCAGCAGCGTCGCGCCGCTCTCGCTGCCCTGCACGAGGTTGCCGACAGTGACGAGATGACGGCTGACGCGGCCGGTGATCGGAGCACGCACCTCGGTGAATTCGAGATCGAGCTGCGCCCGCTTCAAGGCGCCCTCGGCTTGCAGGGCTGCCGCCTGCGCGGTCTGTAATTGCTGGGTACGCTGATCGAGAATCGACTGGGCGACAGCCTGTGTTTTTACCAGCTGCTGCGCACGATCGATTTCCCGCTGGGCCAGATCGATTCTGCCTTTGGCATCGAGAAGCTGACCCTGCGCCGTTTCGGTGGCGGCCTGATATTGCCTAGGATCGATGACATACAGAAGGTCGCCCGCCTTAACGATGGCGCCATCCTTGAATTCCACGCTCCTCACGAAGCCGGTCACGCGGTTGCGAACCTGCACCTGCTCGACGGCGTCGAAACGGCCGCTGAATTCGTCCCAATCGGTCACAACGCGCTTCGTCGGTTGAGACACGGTGACCGGAGGCGCGGGCGCCGCGGCCTGATCGCTCTTTTGCCCGCAGGCTGCCAAACCAACACCGGCCAGCGTCAGCGCGCAGATAACCCGCAGATTTTTCAGGTTTGCAAAATAATTATGAAAAGACTGGTTCAGGCTGCCCAAGATATTCCCCCGCAAGATGCCGTGCCCCAGATAGTTGTAAATCGTCTCCGTGAAAGTGCCGCGGCGCACCACATAAAGTCTAATTTCAACCGCTGAAGGCTAGCATCTCCCCAACTGCGGCAGGGGACAATATATTCCGGCATACACGATGCCATGCCACATATATCGCCATACATAACGCTATGACGCGGTCTCGCCGTGCCGCCGTGCAGGTTTTCAGAAATTCGACTTCACGAGCGGGTCCGCAATGGTGGTCCTCTTGCTCGCACACGCAATCCGCGCCGCCGATGTTATGCCTAATATAGTCCTAATCGATACAGCCTGATCCCGGTATTTGCTTCAAATTATCCGAAAGTTTCACCTGTTACGACGGGGCAGCATCGGAGTAGAAAAATGGCCGTATTCAAGCGCGAGGGCCGCAAGCCCCGGCATAAGAGTTCAGACGAAGTGTGGCTGACGTTGGACGGCGGCTTCGCCAAGCGCGACGGCACCGTTGTCGATTTGTCGACGACCGGCGCGTGCATCGAGGTAAAGGACGCTGCTTCTGTCCCCGGCGTCATCAGCGTTGCCTTCTCGAAGGATGTACGCAAGCTGACGCGCTGTCGTCTGATCTGGCGCAAGGGATCGATGATCGGCGTCGAATTTCTGGCGGCCTGATTTTCGCGCACGCTCGAAGGATTCTAATGTACGCGACGCCGTTAACGCGGCGACGATCAGATCGCCAATGCGCGCAGCACGACATGCAACGCTCGCTTGCTCAATTTTATGGCCACTTTTTTGCTTTTGCCCAATGCGGTAGCATGCCTCACGCGCCCGTTCGCAAATTGTATGGCCGTGCGGTGAATTTCAAAGGTTCCGCAACGCGCATACTGGCACGCAACTTGCGTTACAGGTGCCATGCAGCACACACCCGTTCAACTCAGCGTCAAAAACATCCGCAAGTCATTCACCGGAAAGAACGGTGAGGTTCAGGTTCTCGATGATCTGTCGTTCACGATCAATGAGCGTGATTTCGTCAGCATTATCGGGCCCAGCGGATGCGGCAAAACCACCATCTTCAACATCATCGCCGGATTGCTGGAGCCCAGTTCCGGCACCATTCATTTTCGCGGCGAAGAAATCGAAAGTCTGCGCGGCCGCGTCGGCTACATGATGCAGAAGGACCTGCTGTTTCCCTGGCGCACCGTGCTCGGCAATGTGATGCTCGGACTGGAAACGCGCGGCGTCGATCCGGGCAAGGCGACTGACAAGGCCCGCATCTATCTGCAGCAATTCGGTCTTGCGGGCTTCGAAAATGCTTATCCGAAAATGCTGTCCGGCGGCATGCGCCAGCGTGTCGCGCTGATCCGCACCCTGATCATGGACCCGGATATTCTGTTGCTTGATGAGCCGTTTTCGGCGCTCGACTACCAGACGCGGCTCTATCTCGAAGGGGTGCTGAAGGATGCGGTCGAAAAATTCAACAAGACCGTGATTCTCGTCACCCACGACATCGACGAGGCAGTGGCTCTCTCCAAGCGAGTCGTGGTGCTCAGCGGCCGGCCGTCGCGGGTGAAAACCGTTCACAACATCGACATCAACGCGCACTCTCCCATCGCGGCGCGCAACGACAGCCGCTTCTCCGGCTATTTCAACGCGCTTTGCGCCGAACTCGACATTCAGACCGAGGCCATGTCTTGACCCTTGCCATGCCCAATTCAACGACCGACACAAAGCGTAAAATCCGCAACCGCCGCCGTCGCGCGATGTTCGACACCGCGCTTGGACGCGCGGCACTGCAAACGATCGCCGTGATCACGTTTTTCGCGCTGTGGGAATTCGGCGTGCGGATGGGATGGATATCGAACTTTCTGGTCGGATCGCCCTCCGGCATCTTCGCCCTCGCCTATAAAATGATATTGAGCGGCGAACTCTTATCCGACACATGGTACACGCTGTTCGAGGCGGCCCTCGGCTTTATCATCGGCACCATTCTCGGCACGCTGATCGGGCTGGCGCTCTGGTACTCGGCCTTCGTCGCTAAACTGGTCGAGCCCTTTATCATCGCCTTCAACAGCGTGCCGAAAATCGCCTTCGCGCCGATCATCATCCTGTGGTTCGGCACCGGCCTCTTTTCCAAAGTGGCGCTCGCAGTCTCCCTGACATCCATCGTTGCCCTGATCGCCGCCTACCAGGCCGCCAAGGATGCCGACACCGACCTGCAATCGTTGATGGTGTCGATGGGCGCGACCAAGCATCAGATTTTCTACAAGGCCGTGGTGCCATCCACATTGCCTTCCGTCATCGCCACTTTCCGCATCAATATCGGCTTCGGCCTTGTCGGCGCCGTGGTCGGTGAATTCATTTCATCGCAGCGCGGCCTTGGCCACATGATCTATTCGGCGTCGAGCCTCTATGATTTGAACACGGTATGGGTCGGGCTGTTCACCCTGATGATCATGGGTTTCCTACTTTACTACGTCATCGACATCATCGAGCGAGCGATGTTGCCGTGGAAACTGTCCAGCACTTCACATCAGCTTCAAGTTTGAATATCCCCAAAACACGGAGAGCTATCATGTCATTTTTCAAGCGTATCACGCATGCAACGTCGGTCGCCGTTCTGCTGGCCGGTGTCTGTCTGAGCCAACCTGCTTCGGCGGAAAACAAAAAGGCCGTGCTGTCGCAGGCCTTCCAGTCGATGCTGTACCTTCCTCTTTACGTCGGCATCGACAAAGGCTTCTTCACCGACCAGGGACTCGACCTGACCAAGGAAACCGCCGGAGCGCCATCCGTCGCTTTATCGGCGGTGATCTCGGGCAGCGCGCAATTTTCCCTGCATGGGCCTGAATGGACGGCGATCGCCGCCTCGAAGGGCGCGCCCGTCGATATCATCGCCAATGTCGTGAATGGCGCCGCCGTCTGGATCGCGACCACTCCCGATTTCAAGTTCGAAAGCGTCAAAGACCTCAAGGGCCAGAAGATCGTCACCGGACTGATGCCGACGACCTCCACCTCGCTGTTCATGAAGCTGCTCAAGGAAAACGGCATCGATCCCAAGACCGATGTGGAGCTGATTCAGGTGGCGCTTGGCACCGAGCCGGGCCCCTTCCTCGCCAAGCAGGCCGATGTCGCCGTGATGTATGAGCCCGGCCTCGATCAGGTCGTCGCCAAGGGCATGAAGGTCGCGCTCGGCTTTCCGAAAGCCTATGGCCCCTACGCCTTCTCGGCCATTTCCGCGCGTGCCGATGTCGATCCGGATATCGCCCAGCGCCTCGTAAGCGGACTCGAAATGGCGATACGTTTCATCGCCACCCATCAGGACGAAACCGTGGAGATCGCCAGGAAGGAATTTCCCAATCTCGACCCGGCCGTGGTCGAAGCCGCAGTCAGGCGCATGATCACCGAGAAGGTGTACCCATCAAGCGTGGACATCACTGCAGAGGCGCTGAAAACAGGAATGGACACCCAGATCGCGCTGGGTAATCTTGCCAAGCAACCCGACTACGACGCCTTCGTGGTCAGGAAATATATCGAGCCTGCGCTGGCCATAAAGTAAGCCTGCGGCGCTGGAAGCAAAGCTCGCGGCGCGGAAGGGATGCGTGGCGCTGGTTCGATGGAATAATGGAATGAATGGAGTCTGATTGTGTCGCCTCAAACATCGTCCAGCGCTGTCACCACCAGGAGCACCGAGAGCATCCGGGAATACGGCATTCTCGAATTGCTTCATGCGTTCAAAGGAGACAAATCCGCCGCGGAGGCATTCGCGGCGGAAACCTTGGCGAACGCACGCGCCTTTGAGCCGACCCTGAAAGCATTCGAATATCTTCCAGCCGAAAGCCATGCCTCCGGGCATGGACCTTTGTCCGGCATACCTGTCGCGATCAAGGACATCATCGCAACGTCCGATGCACCCACGACAAATGGCTCACCGATTTACAAAGGCCATATTCCTGGCACTGACGCGTGGGTGGTGGAGCGACTGCGCAATCTCGGCGCGACGATCTTCGGCAAGACCGTCACGACCGAATTTGCCTGGCGTCATCCGGGCCCGACGGTCAATCCGTGGAATACTGCGCACACACCCGGCGGCTCGTCGTCCGGTTCGGCGGCATCGGTCGCCGCCGGCATCGTGCCGCTGGCTCTCGGCACCCAGACGGTCGGATCGGTGGTGCGGCCCGCCGCCTTCAACGGCGTGGTCGGTTTCAAGCCGAGTTTTGGAGCAATCCCGCGCAGTGGCGTTCATCCTCTCAGCCCGTCACTCGATCACGTCGGGTTTTTTGCCCGCCGCGTCGACGACGTCGCCTATGCACTCTCGCTTCTCACCGCCACCAGCGATACCGATGTTCACGGCACTCCGTTGCCGGCGTTCGACGTTTCTGTCGAGAAGGGCTTGCCCCCGGTGAAGGCGCCGCGGATCGCCGTGGCGCGCCTGGCTCTATGGTCGCGCGCGGAGCCACAACAACAGAAATTGTTCGATGATGCCGTCGCAAAACTCAAAAGCGCTGGCGCTTCGGTTGAAGACGTCACACTTTCGGATATCGACCAGCACGCCTGGGATAGCTGCATGACGATTCTGTCCAGCGAGGCGAGTGTCATTTACGGCGATCTGATCGATCAACATTCCGATCGCACCAGCGATCATCTGAAATCGCTGGTCAAGAACGGCAAGGCCATCAGCGCCTATGATTATCTCATCGCAAAACATCGTCAGATTCAGCTCCGCCGTACGACAGAAGCTCAGACATCCGG
>DASWQB010000149.1:0-5104 GCA_036398335.1 Afipia sp.
GCTCTTCCGTGTTCACGGTGATGATGCCGTTGCCGAGTGGCAGGCTGCGCGTCACCGCGATATCGGTAAGGCCCCGCGCGGATTCCATCGACACGATCTCAAAATGAAATGTCTCGCCGCGAATGACGCAGCCGAGCGCGACCGCGCCGTCGTAGGGGCGTCCGTTCTTTTTGGCGGCGTCGAGCGCGATAGAGACAGCGGCAGGAATTTCCAGCGCGCCGGGCACGCTGAGAATATCGTAGGTCACGCCCGCCGCATCAAGTTCGGCTTTCGCACCGGCCAGCAGGGCGTCCTGAATTTCATCGTAGAAACGCGCCTCGACGATCACCACACGAGCGCCGGTGATGTCGGTGGTGTCGTTCAGTTGCGCGCGTCGCGGTTCGGCCATTCGTTAAATCCAAAGTGTTATGTTGACGACTTACTCATATGCAAACTGTCAACAAATCTGTTCGGCGCGTTGTAGTCGCCCACCAAGCCGAGCGCAATGCAGCTATTTCATCTCCGTAAGCCGAGCCGCATAGCGCGCCATCAGGTCGACTTCCAGATTGACCTGCGATCCCGCCTTCCAGTCGCGCAGCGTGGTCACATGCAGGGTGTGCGGAATGATCAGCACGGAAAACACATCATCCACGGCGGTGTTGACGGTCAGCGATACGCCATCCAGCGTCACGGAGCCTTTGGCCGCGATAAACTTCGCCAGATCGCGCGGCGCGCGAAGTTCGAACTTCGCCATCTCTACCCTCGTGATGTCGGGCAGATCGTCCCGCGAAACGATGGTCGCAATGCCATCGACATGCCCGGCGACAATATGGCCGCCGAGTTCGTCGCCGATTTTCAGGGCACGCTCAAGATTGAGGCGCCTGCCCGCGCGCCAGTCCTTCGCCGTGGTCAGGCGCAGCGTTTCGGCGGCGGCATCGACATCGAACCATGTTTTTCCGCCATCGACGCCCGAAGCCACCACGGTGAGACATACGCCGTCACATGCGATCGACGCGCCGTCCGCGATGGTTGTCTGGTCGTAGTCGCAGGCGATGCGCAAACGATGCAACTGCCCCTGCGCGGTCGGCGCAAGGCTTATGATCTCGCCGATGTCTGTGACGATGCCGGTGAACATTATGTCTTCTCGTAAATTGTCAAAACGTCTTTACCGAGTGCCTCGGTAGCACGCGCGCGCCAGCGGGGCGAGCGCGTGATGACGCTGAGCGGCTGCGCGTCCAGCGCGGCGATGCCGTCCGGCCCAATCGTATCCGGTCCGCGCAGCAGCCAGATGTCATCGACAAGACCCGCCGACAGGAAAGACGAAGCGACGCGCGCGCCGCCTTCCACTAATAGCCGCGTGATGCCCTTGTCCGACAATGCATGCAGCACGGCGGGCAGATCGAGACCGGGCGGCGGCGCGGTGGTCACGGGCATATGCATGATATGCGCTCCGGCCGCGCCGAGCTTCATCGCGGCGGCTGCTTCGGAAATGTCCGAGGTCATCACCCAGAGTGGGTGCGCGCGCGCCGAATGGATCAGCCGGCTGGCGCCCGGCAGGCGCAGCGCACGGTCCAGCACCACGCGCACCGGCGATTGCGCCTCCATGCCGGGAAGACGGCAGGTCAGCAGCGGGTCATCGGCCAGCACCGTGCCGATCCCGACAAGAATGGCGTCGCTTTGCGCGCGCACCAGATGCACGCGTGATTTCGCCTCCTCGCCGGTGATGGCGACAGGACGACGGCCCATGGCGGCGATCTTGTCATCGGCGGAGACAGCTAGCTTGAGGATCACGAACGGGCGCTTCTCGCGCAGGCGCAAAAAATGCCCGGCATGGTCGTGCGCGGCCTCGTCGGCACAAAGCCCGACATCGACCACGATGCCAGCCGCGCGCAGCCGTGCGTGGCCCTGCCCGGCGACGTCGGGATTGGGGTCTTCAATCGCGGACACGACACGGGAAATTCCGGCGGCAATGATCGCATCGGCACAAGGCGGCGACTTGCCGTGATGCGAGCATGGTTCAAGCGTTACGTAAAGCGTCGCGCCGCGCGCCGCTTCGCCGGCGCGCTGCAAAGCCTGTGGCTCGGCATGCGGACGGCCCCCGGGGGCTGTCCAGCCGCGCCCCAAAACGATGCCGTCCTTCACCACAACCGCGCCAACGGCGGGATTGGGCCACGTGCGTCCCCGCCCGCGCCGTCCAAGCGCAAGCGCAAGCTGCATGAAACGAAGATCGTCGGTCTTTGTATCACTCATATGAGCGCGCGTGACCGCGGGCGGTCATTTGCGGACAAGCGCCGGGCGCGGATCGTCCTCTCCGGACAATTCACCGAGCACGGCCTCGAAATCCTTGGCCTCGCGGAAATTGCGATAGACCGAGGCGAAGCGCACATAGGCCACGTCATCGAGCTGGCGCAGATGCTCCATCACGATCTCGCCGATGGCTTCGGATGAGATCTCCGCCTCGCCGCCGCTTTCAAGTTCGCGCACGATGGTGGAGACCATTTTCTCCACCCGCTCGGGATCGACCGGGCGCTTGCGCAGGCTGATCTGCAACGAGCGCACCAGCTTGTCGCGGTCGAACGGAACACGGCGGCCGTTGCGCTTGATGACGGTGAGTTCGCGAAGCTGCACACGCTCGAAGGTCGTAAAACGGAAGTTGCACGCCATGCACACGCGGCGGCGGCGGATCACCGACGAATCTTCCGTCGGCCGCGAATCCTTCACCTGCGTATCGAGACTGTTGCAACTGGGACAACGCATGCGCGCTGGTTCTCCTTAGAGCGTCGGATAGATCGGGAAACGGTCGGTGAGTTCGCGCACGCGCTGCTTCACCGAGGCCTCGACGCCGGGCGCCGAGCCGTCGGGCGACTGCGCCACCGCGTTCAGCACTTCGGAGATCAGCGCGCCGACCTGCTTGAATTCAGCCACGCCGAAACCGCGCGTGGTCGCAGCCGGCGTGCCCAGACGCAGGCCCGAGGTGACGAAGGGCTTTTCGGGATCGAACGGAATGCCGTTCTTGTTGCAAGTGAGCCCCGCGCGCACCAGCGCGCGCTCGGAAATATTGCCCTTCAGGCCCTTGGGCCGCAGATCCACCAGCATCAGATGATTGTCGGTGCCACCGGACACGATCTCGAAATCGCTGGCGCGCAGCGTCTCGGCGAGCGCGCGGGCGTTCTCGACAATGTTCTTCGCATAGACCTTGAAGTCCGGCTGCAACGCTTCCTTGAACGCCACGGCTTTCGCCGCGATCACATGCATGAGGGGGCCGCCCTGCAGGCCGGGGAAGATCGCCGAATTGAATTTCTTCGCTAGCGCCTCGTCATTGGTGAGGATCAGGCCGCCGCGCGGGCCGCGCAGCGACTTGTGCGTGGTCGTGGTGGTGACATGCGCATGCGGCACCGGCGAGGCATGCACGCCGCCCGCGACCAAACCTGCGAAGTGCGCCATGTCCACCATCAGATATGCGCCGACGCTGTCGGCGATCTCGCGGAAGCGCTTGAAGTCCCATGGCCGAGAATAAGCAGAGCCGCCGGCGATGATGAGCTTCGGCTTCACCTCTTCGGCCTGTTTCGCCAGCGCATCCATATCGATCAGGTGATCGTCGCGGCGCACGGTGTAATGCACCGGCTTGAACCATTTACCGGACATGTTGACCGGCGCGCCGTGGGTGAGATGGCCGCCGGCGGCAAGATCGAGGCCCATGAAGGTATCGCCCGGCTGGAGCAGCGCGAGGAACACCGCCTGGTTCATCTGGCTTCCCGAGTTGGGCTGGACGTTGGCAAAGCCTGCGCCGAACAATTTCTTGGCGCGGTCGATGGCGAGATTTTCCGCGACATCGACAAATTCGCAGCCGCCATAATAACGATGCCCCGGATAGCCCTCGGCGTATTTGTTGGTCATCACCGAGCCCTGCGCCTCCAGCACCGCACGGCTGACGATGTTCTCCGACGCGATCAGCTCGATCTCGTGCTGCTGGCGGCCGAGTTCGCCCTTGATCGCGGCAGCGATCTCCGGATCGGCCTGCGCGAGCGAGGCGGAGAAGAAGGTGTCAGGGGCGGAGGCGGTCTTGGCACTGGAGGAATTGGACGAGGTCATGAGAAAAATGTCTCCACCGCCGTGATCTCAAGAACGGTCACGGCCGACTCTGGGGGCTTGGGGCGAAACGCAGCGGCGGGATACCATATATGGCGCGGTGGGCCAAGTTCGGGAGGGGCAAGCGACGGTATTTAGCGGTATTCCCAGAAGGCCGAAACAGGACCAATCGCACAAAAGCGCACCGCACCGGGAAACCCGGAGCGATGCGCATTGGGGAGTTGATCGTCTGGCTCAATGGGCAGCCGGTCTTTTTAGGCGCGAGGCATCACGCCCTCGCCGGCTTGGGCCCGATATCATCCGCGCTCTCCGAATGAAGAGCGCGGACGCAAGGATCATGGAACTCAGAGGCGATACAGGATCTGGTCGGTCCAGAAACGCTCGAGGCGATGCAGCGACTTGTTCAAGGTCGCGAACTCATCGTTCGAGATACCGCCCACCTGCTCCACCGTCTTGACGTGCTTCTGATACAGCGCGTCGACGATGTGGCGGACTTCCTGGCCCTGATCCGTCAGACGGATGCGGACCGAACGGCGATCGACGCGCGAACGCTGATGATCGAGGAAGCCCATCTCGACCAGCTTCTTGAGATTGTAAGAGACGTTCGAGCCGAGATAATAGCCGCGTGTACGAAGCTCGCCCGCGGTCAGTTCCTTGTCGCCGATGTTATAGAGCAACAGAGCCTGAACCGAATTGATGTCGGCGCGGCCGCGGCGATCGAACTCATCCTTGATGACGTCGAGCAGACGGCGATGCAGACGCTCGACCAGCGTGAGGGCTTCAAGATAGAGCGGCTGAACCGGCGCGCCATTTTCCTGCGCGGGATCAACCGCCTTCATTGCGGACTTCATCATGACACTTCCCCTGTTGTCGATTTTACGACTTATTCGACGAAACTTTTGTCTCGCCTGATGACCACAAACTAAGGGAAGCGATTGAAGACGAGCTTAAACAACACCATAAAGAGAAGGTTTATTTGAATCGGTAAACGATTGATTTAGCCAGCTATTTCGAGGCTTTTCGTTACATTTGATTC
>DASWQB010000150.1:0-8682 GCA_036398335.1 Afipia sp.
CGCAGTCGAAGGCGAGGGTGCGACGTTCAAGGGGCTGCGGCTTGTTGTTGAGGACGTAGGAGCGACGGAGCGAATTTTGCGGCAGAACAACATCGCCTGCCACCGCCACGTTGGCCGTGTCATCGTGCCGCCCGATGCCGCCTTCGGCGCAACGTTGATCTTCGATAGCCAGATCGAGGGTTGATCTTAAAGGGCGCTCCCGGCAAAAGGGGCGCACCAAACAAGGATATCGCCTTGAACAAGCAAGTCTCCGCATCGCCCATCGTTACCCTCGGCAACGTCAAGTTCGGCAATGCGCTGCCGCTCTCGATCATCGCGGGGCCATGCCAGATGGAAAGCCGCGCGCATGCGCTGGAGATGGCGGGCGCGCTCAAGGAGATCGCGGCGCGCCTGAACGTCGGTCTTGTCTACAAGTCCTCGTTCGACAAGGCCAATCGCACCAGCGCGTCGAGCCAGCGCGGTCTCGGCATCGAGAAAGCATTGCCGATATTCGCTGAAATTCGCGAGACGTTAAAGTTGCCGGTGCTGACCGACGTGCACGAGCCCGACCAGTGCGCGCAGGTCGCGCAGGCGGTGGACGTGTTGCAAATTCCCGCGTTCCTGTGCCGCCAGACCGACCTGCTGCTCGCCGCCGCCGCGACGGGCAAGGTCGTCAACGTCAAGAAGGGGCAGTTCCTCGCGCCGTGGGACATGCAGAATGTCGTCGCGAAAATCACCAGCGGCGGCAACGTCAATGTGTTGGTGACCGAGCGCGGCGCGTCGTTCGGCTACAACACGCTGGTGTCCGACATGCGCGCGCTGCCGATATTGGCGCGCACGACCGGCGCGCCGGTGATTTTCGACGCGACGCATTCGGTGCAGCAGCCGGGCGGCAAGGGCACCTCAAGCGGCGGCGAGCGTGAATTCGTGCCGGTGCTGGCGCGCGCTGCTGTCGCCGTCGGCGTCGCGGGCGTGTTCATCGAGACGCATCAGGACCCAGACAATGCGCCGTCCGACGGACCCAACATGGTGCCGCTGAAGGACTTCGAGGCGCTGGTCAAAAACCTGATGGCGTTCGACGCGCTGGCGAAGGAGCAAACCGCCTAAACATCTCACTTCGTCGTTCCCGCGAAGGCGGGGACCCAGTATGATAAATTGTATCCGTTTGATACGATCAGGATAAGCTATGCCGCAACCGCCAGATAATTCTGAAAAGCCGATTTTCGGGCCGCCGGTGACAGACGATCCTGACGATGCACCCGAATTGCTCGAAGGGTTTTTCGAAAGAGCAGAAATCCGTCATGGAGATCGGATCATTCGACTTGGTAATCCGCCGATCAAAAATTGGCCAAGCGTGAAAAGTGAGCCGGAAGATAAATAGTTATTTATCTCGGCGATCGCCGCCGCCAGATATGATTCTGGGTCCCCGCCTGCGCGGGGACGACATCAGAGAGATCGCACGGCGCTTCGTGTCATCACCCCCGCCCGCGATAGGGCGGCACGCCCTGATCGGGCACCCACACATCTTTCGGCAACCGCCCGGTCTGGAAAAACACGTCGATCGGAATGCCGCCGCGCGGATACCAGTAGCCGCCGATGCGCAGCCATTTCGGCTTGATCTCGGCGGCGATGCGCTTGCCGATGGCGACCGTGCAGTCCTCGTGGAATGCGCCGTGATTGCGGAAGCTGCCGAGATAGAGTTTCAGCGCTTTCGATTCCACCAGCCAGTCGCCCGGCAGATAATCCAGCACCAGATGCGCGAAATCAGGCTGTCCGGTCATCGGGCACAGCGAGGTGAATTCGGGCGCGACGAAGCGCACCAGATAATTCGTGCCGCGATGCGGATTGGGCACGCGGTCGATGATCGCTTCATCCGGCGAGGCGGGCAGTTTCACCTGATGGCCGAGTTGCAGCGACGGCGCGCGAGCGGGTGATTTTTTGCTGGGCTTTCGTGACATATTTTTCTCCGTAACCTTTCTAATAGCCAAATCGGTGGCCCGCGTCACGATTTGGCGGCCTGTCCGGCTTTTCCTGCCTGAGGGCTTGGGCTAGAAGCGGCTCACAATTTTCCACCCGAATCCGAGGGATGCACATGACCGCCATCGTCGACATTATCGGCCGCGAAATTCTGGACAGCCGCGGCAATCCGACGGTCGAGGTCGATGTGGTGCTGGAGGACGGCTCGATTGGCCGCGCCGCTGTTCCGTCAGGCGCGTCCACCGGCGCGCATGAGGCGGTCGAACTGCGCGATGGCGACAAGGCCCGTTATCTCGGCAAGGGCGTGCTGAAAGCGGTCGAGGCCGTCAACGGCGAAATCTTCGATGCCATCGGCGGCATGGATGCCGAGCAGCAGATCCAGATCGATCAGGTGATGATCGATCTCGACGGTACGCCCAACAAGAGCCGTCTCGGCGCCAATGCGATTCTCGGCGTCTCGCTCGCGGTTGCCAAGGCGGCTGCCGAATCCTTCGACATGCCGCTCTATCGCTATGTCGGCGGCACGTCGGCGCGCACGCTTCCCGTGCCGATGATGAACATCGTCAATGGCGGCGTGCATGCCGACAACCCGATCGACTTTCAGGAAATCATGGTGATGCCTGTCGGTGCGGCGGATTTCGCCGAAGCGCTGCGCTCGGGCGCGGAGATTTTCCACACGCTCAAGGGCGAACTTAAGAAGGCCGGTCACAACACCAATGTCGGCGACGAGGGCGGCTTCGCGCCGAACCTGCCGTCCGCCGACGCGGCGCTTGATTTCGTCGTCAGCGCTATCGGCAAGGCCGGTTACAAGGCCGGCGGCGACGTGATGCTGGCGCTCGACTGCGCCTCGACCGAGTTCTTCAAGGACGGCAAATATATTTACGAGGGCGAGAAGAAAACCCGCTCGCGTTCCGAGCAGGCGAAATATCTTGCGGACCTCACCAAGCGTTACCCGATCGTGTCCATTGAAGACGGCATGGCGGAAGACGACATGGACGGCTGGAAGGAACTGACCGATCTGATCGGCGGCAAGGTTCAACTCGTTGGCGACGATCTGTTCGTCACCAACGTCGCGCGCCTTGCCGATGGCATCAAACGCGGCATCGGCAATTCGATCCTGGTGAAGGTCAACCAGATCGGCACGCTCACCGAGACGCTCGCCGCCGTCGAACTGGCGCACAAATCGGCCTACACCGCCGTGATGTCGCACCGCTCCGGCGAGACCGAGGATTCGACCATCGCCGATCTGGCGGTCGCCACCAATTGCGGACAGATCAAGACCGGCTCGCTGGCGCGCTCGGACCGGGTCGCCAAATACAACCAGTTGCTGCGGATCGAGCAGCAGCTTGGAAACCAGGCGATTTACGCGGGCAGGGGTGTGATTAGAAGCATTTCATGATCGGCGGCTGATTTATTGCCTTGATTGCGGCCCATGGAAACCGTCATATCGGGGCCAGCCGATTGAAGCGGAACGCCTTTGGCCGCCGATGAGGTGCGTCTATGATGCAAATCATTGTTATGCGTCAATGCACGCCGTCAATGTCATGCAGCAAGATCATGCGTCAGTGTCATGCGCCAAAGCTTAACCGCTGATATCGTCCACCCAGGACCCGGGAGCCATTCATGGATCAGATCACGAAGTTCCAGCCTGCGGACCGCAAGGCGTCCACCCGCAGCCTGATCGATTTCATCGTTGCATCGATCGATGCCGCGCCCGCGGACTCCAAGCCGTTTCATCATCTGCGGTTGAGCAACGTTTTCCCGCCCGATGTTTACGCCGCGATGCTCGCCGCCATGCCGCGCAGCGACGATTACCGCTCGATGCATGGCCGCAGCAAGGTGAGCGAGGGCGTCCAGACCCGGGTGAAGATCGATCTGTTTCCCGAATATATCCGCCACCTTCCGGCGGACAAGCTCGGCATCTGGCGCGTCGTCGGCGATGCGCTCTGTTCGGAGCCGGTGAAAAATGCATTCCGGCGCAAGCTCGCACCGGGCCTGGAAAAGCGTTTCGGCCCCGGTTTCATGTCGGTCGGGATGTATCCGATTCCGATCCTGACCCGCGATATTCCCGGCTACCAGATTCCGCCGCACACCGACACGCACTGGAAGGGCATCACCGTGCAGCTCTATCTGCCGGCTGACAGCAACAATACCGATATCGGCACCATTTTCCACGATGTCGCGCCCGATGGTTCGCTGCCGAAGGCGACGCAGATGAAGTTCGCGCCCAATTCGGGTTATGCGTTCGCGGTCGGCGACGACAGCTGGCATTCGGCCGATCCGGTTCATGACCGCGTCAAAACCCGCGACAGCATTCTGCTGACGTATTTTGTCGATCAGGGGCCGCTCAAGGTGCTGCGCAACCGCGCCAAGCGCATCGGCAATTTCGTCGGCAACGAAATCCGCAGCCGCACATAAGGCGCGCAGCGAGAAGCTGATGCAGCGCAAAGAAAAACCGCGCCGTTCTGTGAAGGACGGCGCGGTAAACTTTTTCAATCAGAGCGGCTGCTTACCAGCGGCGATAGCCGTAGTAACGGGGACGGCCATAATAACGAGGACGGCCATAGAAAGCCGGCCTGCCGTAATAGTAACCGGGCGCGCGCCAGCACCGCCCATAGGCGTTGCACACCAGCCGCACGTTCTCGACTTGGCTGGTCTGGCCTGAAGCGACTGCGCCGATCGGCATCGCGGATGCGGGTGCCGATATTGCGGCGAGACCGGCCAGGGCAGCCAGACCGACGATGGTGGATTTGATACTCATCAGAGCCTCTCTCTCTCGGTTGAATGATGTTCAATTATTGCGATTGTCTATGAAGGGTCGCTGAACAAAGTTTGACTTTATTGAGGTGCGGTATTTCGTGGTTAAAAAGCCAAACCAGCGCCACGCATCCGGCTTCGATTAATAATAGAAAGTATCGAAGCCTCGATGAGCTTCAATATCCAACCAATGATGTGCTTTTATATCGCAGGAATTTTCGCGGCGATGCACAAGGAAAATTTCCGGGAAAGAATCAAAAAGCGAAAACGAAAAAGCCGCGCCACCCGAAGGTGACGCGGCGATGGCCGTTCTGTTGCAAGGTGGACCTACCCCGAATGGTTACGCCGCGAGGCGCACTTCATTCATGCGAACGTTATCGTTTGCATTTAGGTTTTGACCCGATAACGGCGGTATCATGCCGGGCACACTTCAAGCCTTCATAACGAGCATCGAACCTATTTCGCCCCCATCAGAAACGGTCGGAAATCCGGAACCGCAGTCCAGAACCGCTTGTGGTGGAGGCGCCGGGGTACTGCCCCCCGGGTCTACCCGTTGTCCGCCTTGAGATTCAGCGCCATCGTCTTGCGACATAAGCATGATACACGATTTTGCAGTCCGTGGATCGAAAAAAACCGGTCTTCAGCGAGGAAGACCGGTGGTTCCTTAAAGTTTGGTAATGCTTCGCGCGGTGATCAGTAGCCAGCCTGCGTGACTTCGAGACGCTCGGCCTTGCTGATATGCACGGCGCAGCCGCGCGCGTCGCCGTTCGACAAGGCGGTCGAGGCGGCTGCGATCTCAGCGGCGACGGCGGGCTTGTTGCCCCAGTCGGCCATGCTCTCCATGTTGCCTTCCACCTTGTTCAGGTTCGCGCCAGTGCAGCCCCCGCCATGCGCCGAACGAGCCGATGCCGGAATCGGCGATACAACCGACGCAAGCGCCGCGCATGCGAGTGCCACGCCAAGAATGGTCTTGGTCTTTTTCATTGTCGAACATCCTGTGTTTGCCGAACGTGATTGTCCGGCGCGCAAGATGTGACTCGAGTCTCCTCTTGCGGGACAACACAAGCAGGTGTGCTCGCCTGAACTTGATTGGCTGTGAAGCGCGGTGTGCAACTAAAGTTACCGTGTCGAACACCGGGATTTGAATGCGTGTCGCGCCGATAGAATTCAATCGTCACAAAGAATCGTTTTCAAAAAATGCGAGGGGGCGCGCCGGTCGCGCGAATTCCATTCCGCTTATTCCATGTATCTGGCATAGCGCGGCGTCGGCGCCGCAGGATCTGGATTCATCACCCCGATCACCGCGCGCGCATATCCAAGACTCACTACGACAACATCGCGTATCGGCTGCATTTCGCGGGGCTTGGCATTTTCGATCACCAGAAGACCCGGCGGTTCGTAGATGCGGACGGTGCCGACCTTCGACCAGTATTTTTCGCGCGCGTCCATGAAGTCGGCGACGCTCTCGATGGTGAATCCGATCTGACCGATTTTGACCGTGTAGCCGAGCCTGTGCATATGATCCACGATCTGGCCGTCGCTCATGTCGATGCGCTGGCGCGGCAGGTGGCTGCGAACGGGAGTTTCCGCGCTGGCCGGACGGTCGTTTCTTTGCGGCTTGCACTGATGGTTTGGCATGCAGCCCCCCCAATCTGTACGACCAAGCGACGGGGAGGGCGGGGGTTCCGGAGTGGTCCTTGTTTCTCGTCGCAATGGTTAAAGCGCCTGCGGCTTTTTGCTCCGGTGGAAATTCATGCACTTGCATCCTTTTGCGCGAATGGTTATTGAACGCGAAGATGTTTGTTCTCGCCGTCACTTTTCAATTTGAGGATCGCAACCATGGCCCACACCGTTCTTGTCATCGCCGGCAGCCTTCGCAAGGAAGCCTTTTCGCTGAAGGTCGCCAACGCGCTGGCAAAGCTTGCGCCGTCGTCGCTGAAACTCGATGTGGCGACGCTGCACGGCATTTCGTTCTTCAATCAGGACCTGGAGGCAAACCCGCCGGCGGATTGGCTGGCCTTCCGTGACAGGATCAAGGCCTCCGATGCGGTGATTTTCGTCACGCCGGAATACAACCGCTCGATTCCGGGCGTGCTCAAGAATGCGATCGACGTGGCGTCGCGGCCTTACGGGCAAAGCTCATTCCTCGGCAAGCCGGTTGGCATTGTCAGCAATTCGCCGGGCCCTCTGGGCGGCATCGCCGCGGCGATGCACCTGAAGGCGCTTCTGCCGGGCATTACCGGTCCGATTCTCGGCCAGCCTGAAATCTACCTCACCAATGTCGGTGCCTCGTTCGACGACAAAGGCAGTCTGACAAGCGAGTCGCTTCAAAAGGTGCTGGAGCAGTATCTCGCCGCCTTTGCTGCGTTCGTCGAGAAGCAGGCGAAGTAACCTCCAGGCTCGTCGTCCGTCGTCTCCGCCTGGAGTCGCTCATACCACAATATCGTCCCCGCGAAGGCGGGGACCCATCTTTTTGAAATAGCGGCGGATCGCGGGGTTGAAAATCATTGCACGGGGTCCTCGCCTTCGCGGGGACGACGCGAAGTTTTTGGTGCTAACCCCGCGTTAACCGCGCCGTCGCATCAATGCGTGATGGTTTCTCGCGCCCGACTCAAAGGCATCCTCACCGGCATCGCGCTTTACGCGATCGCGGCCGCGTTCATTGCCTATTTCGGCGTCAATGCCTACACCGGCAGATACGGGCTGAACGCGCGCGTCGAGCTGGATCAGGAAATTCAGGCGCTGAACGTCGAACTGGCGCGGCTGAAAGTCGATCACGCCGCGGCTGAACAGCGCGTGTCGTTGCTGCGCTCCGACCGCGTCGACCCGGACATGCTGGATGAGCAGGTGCGCTACCAGCTCGATTACGCCGATCCGCGCGAACTGGTTCGTATTTTACCGTCAAAGTGACGCGCCAACAAAAACCGGGTGAAGGCGCGCCCTGAAATTTCAAAACTGGCCTCGCCCTATCGCATAAATTGCGTACGCTGCGGTGCAAAACATATTGCGACCATGCAACGCCGCGCAAACCTCTCATGATCCTTTCATGCCGATATGAGTTGGAGTAGAGAAGCGTATCGGCTCTCTTATCCGGACAGGTCATGTCAGCTGGAAAAACTACGGCGGTCGCAAAAAAAGGCGGCACGCAGGACGCCGGGAACGGCGCACGCCATCCCAACAATCTGAAATTCACCAAGGATGAGGAGTTCGCGGCGCTTCGCGCGATGCTTTTAATCCGCCGCTTCGAGGAAAAGGCCGGCCAGCTTTACGGCATGGGCGCGATCGGCGGCTTCTGTCACCTTTATATCGGCCAGGAAGCGGTGGTCGTCGGCGTGCAGCTGAGTCTCAAGCAGGGCGATCAGATCATCACCAGCTATCGCGATCACGGTCATATGATCGCGGCGGGCATGGACCCGAAAGGCGTGATGTCCGAACTGACCGGACGCCGTTCCGGCTATTCGCACGGCAAGGGCGGCTCCATGCACATGTTCAGCAAGGAGAAGAATTTCTTCGGCGGGCATGGCATCGTCGGCGCGCAGGTGCCGCTCGGCACGGGTCTGGCTTTCGCAAACCGCTATCGCGGCAACGACAATGTCAGCGTCGCTTATTTCGGCGACGGCGCGGCCAATCAGGGCCAGGTCTATGAAAGCTTCAACATGGCCGAGCTGTGGAAGCTGCCGGTCATCTATGTGATCGAGAACAACCGCTACGCCATGGGAACGTCGGTCTCGCGCTCCTCCGCGCAGACCGATTTCTCCAAGCGCGGATTGTCCTTCAACATTCCGGGCGAACAGGTCGATGGCATGGACGTGCGCGCAGTGAAGGCCGCCGCCGACAAGGCGGTGCAGTGGTGCCGCGAGGGCAACGGACCCTACATCCTCGAAATGCAGACCTATCGCTATCGCGGCCACTCGATGTCCGATCCGGCGAAGTACCGCACGCGCGAGGAGGTCGAGAAGGTCCGTCACG
>DASWQB010000151.1:0-7186 GCA_036398335.1 Afipia sp.
GCGCGGATTGCGGCGCTGCGTCAGAACGCCGAGAAGCTGAATCTCACGCCGGAGCAGGCGCGGCTGCTGGAGCGGACCTACACCCATTTTCACCGCGCGGGCGCTGGACTTGACGACGCAGCCAAGGCGCGGATGGCGCAAATCAACGAGCGCCTCGCCGATCTCTCCACCACATTCAGCCACAATCTATTGGCCGACGAGCAGGATTGGACGCTGGAGCTGGGCGAAGACGACCTTGCCGGGCTGTCCGAGAGTTTCGTTGCCGCCGCCAAGTCGGCCGCCGAGGAGCGGGGCAACCCGGGCAAGATGGTGGTGACGCTGTCGCGCTCCTCGGTCGAGCCGTTCTTGCAGTCGTCCAGCCGCCGCGATTTGCGGGAAAAGGTTTACAAGGCTTTCACCGCGCGGGGCGACAACGGCAACGCGAACGACAACAGCGCGAACATCCTCGAAATCCTGAAATTGCGCGAGGAGACTGCCGAGCTGCTCGGCTATCCGAGCTTCGCTGCCTACAGCCTCGAAGATTCGATGGCGAAGACGCCGCAAAACGTGCGCGGACTGCTGGAGCGGGTCTGGAAACCGGCCCGCGCCCGCGCGCTTGCCGACCGCGATGCCTTGCAAGGCCTGATCGCGGAGGAAGGCAGCAACTTCAAGCTCGCTGCCTGGGACTGGCGCTATTACGCCGAGAAGCTGCGCCAGCGCCGCGCCAATTTCGACGATGCCGCGATCAAGCCCTATCTGGCGCTCGACTGCATGATCGACGCGGCCTTCGACGTCGCTCATCGTTTGTTCGGCTTGACCTTTAATGAGCGCAAGGACATTCCGGTCTGGCACCCCGATGTGCGGGTCTGGGAAGTCAAGGATTCCGCCGGAAAGCACAAGGCGCTGTTTTACGGCGACTACTTCGCGCGTCCGTCGAAGCGTTCGGGCGCGTGGATGACTTCGCTACGCGATCAGCAGAAGCTCGACGGCGATGTCGCCCCGCTCATCATCAACGTTCTCAATTGTGCCAAGGGCGCGGAAGGCCAGCCGACCTTGTTGTCGCCCGACGACGCGCGCACGCTGTTCCATGAATTTGGTCACGGGCTGCACGGCATGCTGTCCAACGTATTCTATCCATCGCTATCCGGCACCAGCGTGTTCACGGACTTTGTCGAGTTGCCCTCGCAGCTTTACGAGCACTGGCAGGAGCAACCGCAGGTCCTGCAGAAATTCGCCAAACACTACCAGACCAACAAGCCGCTGCCGGATGATCTGCTCAAGCGTTTCCTCGCCGCGCGTAAATTCAATCAGGGTTTTGCGACGGTGGAATTCGTCTCCTCGGCGCTGCTCGACCTTGAATTCCACAGCCAGCCGGCCGCGTCGATCACCGACGTTCACGCCTTCGAGCGCAAGGAGCTTGAGAAGATCGGCATGCCTGCGGAAATCTCGATGCGCCACCGGCCGCAGCAGTTCGGTCATATCTTCTCCGGCGATCACTACGCGGCGGGTTATTACAGCTACATGTGGTCCGAGGTAATGGATGCCGACGCCTTCGGCGCGTTCGAGGAAGCGCATGATATTTTCGATCCGGCGGTCGCCAAGCGACTCCACGACGACATCTATTCGTCCGGCGGATCACGCGATCCTGAAGATGCTTACGTTGCGTTCCGTGGCCGCAAGCCTGAGCCTGACGCGCTGCTGCGCCGGCGCGGGTTGCTCGATGCGCCGGAGGCGGCTTGACTCTATCTTTTTGAGTGGCGCGTTTCCTGTATGCGAACGAGTGTCCATTTCGCTCGTAAACGCTATTGAAGGCATAAGATGCTCAAGCTCGTCCGCTGTTTCAGTCTCGCCGCGGTGCTCACATTTGCACCGCTTGCGGCGAACGCGCATCCGCATGTGTGGATTACCGCGATCAGCGAATTGCTCTACGCGCCGGATGGCACGATCACCGGCGTGCGGCACGCATGGACGTTCGATGAGATGTTCGCGGCCTATGCGCTTCAGGGCCTGCCCCACAAGACCAAGGGGGCTTACACCCGCGAGGAACTCACCGCTCTGGCGCAGACCAATGTCGAATCGCTCAAGGAATACGCCTACTTCACCTTCGCCAAGGAGGGGGCGGTTGGCAGCCAGAAGAAGCAACGGTTCGGCGATCCGGTCGACTATTATCTCGAATACGCCAACGGCAATCTGACGCTGCATTTCACGCTGCCGTTCAAGGTGCCGTTCAAGCCGCAGCAATTGCAGGTCGAAATCTTCGATCCGACCTATTTCATCGACTTCCAGATGGCCGAGAAAGATCCGATTCATCTCGTTGGCGCGCCATCTAGCTGTAAGATGAATTTCATCCGGCCTTCCGATGGAACGACGCCGCAAACGCTCGACGACAACAATTTTCTCGCCGGTGATAATTCTAACTACGGCGCGATGTTCGCCAACAAGATCACAGTGGAGTGCCCATGACGTTTCCTATCTCGAAACTGGCACGTGGGGCGCTGATCGGTGCGGCTGCTTGTGTGCTGTTGGCTGGTGTTATTTACGTGAGCGATCCCGCGCTGGCGCAAAATCCATTCGGCGCGCCCAAGGTTGCAGGGCGCGCCATGCCGGACTCGCAAATTGGCGGCATCGTCGGCTGGCTGCTGACCAAGCAGTCCGAATTCTATCGTCAGATCTCGGCGACCATTCGCGCCGCCAAGACCGATGGCACCGCGGTGTGGACGTTGCTCGCTCTTTCTTTCGCTTACGGGATATTTCATGCGGCCGGTCCTGGCCACGGCAAGGCGGTGATCTCGTCTTATCTCGTTGCCAATGAGGAGACCGCGCGGCGCGGCATCGTACTGTCCTTTGCATCTGCGCTGATGCAGGCGCTGGTCGCGATTGCCATTGTCGGCATCGGCGCGGTGATCTTGAACGTTACGGCAAGTGCGATGTGCGACGCAGAGCGCGTGATCGAGATCGCAAGCTATGGTTTGATCGCGGCGTTCGGCGCGCGGCTGGCCTGGAGCAAGGGCGGCGGATTTTTCCGCGCGCTAGCATCGTGGCGCGACAAGGCGTTGCCGCCGCTGGTGCCGGCCGCCGTTCCGGCGATGGCTCATGCGCATGATCATCATGGTCACGATCATCATAACCATGCTCATCACGATCATGGCCATCACGATCACGCCCATGCTCGCACCACCCACCACGACCACGCGCATCATGATCACACTCATCATGATCGTTCCGCGCATGGTCACGATCATCACGGCCACGATCATATTCATGATGAGCATTGCGGTCATTCGCATGGACCGGAACCGAGCGAACTCGCCGGTCCCGGTGGCTGGTCACGCGGGTTGGGTGCGATCCTCACCGTCGGCATCCGTCCATGCTCGGGTGCGATCCTCGTGCTGGTGTTCGCCTTCGCGCAGGGCCTGTTCTGGGCCGGTGTCGCCGCGACATTGCTGATGGGTCTCGGTACAGCGATCACGGTGGCGACCATCGCGATTCTCGCCGTCTCGGCCAAAGGGCTCGCGCGGCGCGTGGCTGCCGGTCACGATGGCGGCGGTGCCATACTGCTGCGGGGGATGGAATTCGGTGCAGCTGTGCTGGTGCTGCTGTTCGGAACAGGCTTGTTGCTGGGCTACATTGCCGCAGAACGGGTGACGTGCTTCTGATATGATATCGCTGTTGTGATATTGTTTCGGAAGTTCACCGTTGGAAGGTCGTCGTTACAATGAGCGTTGTTGTTCCTCTCGACGGCCACCGTCCCGCGCCGCAGTCCAGTTCCGGGCGCGTCGGCGTGCTGCTGGTCAATCTCGGTACGCCAGATACCGCCGACGCCAGAGGCGTGCGGGTCTATTTGAAGGAATTTCTCTCCGATCCGCGCGTGATCGAAAATCAGGGTTTGCTCTGGCAACTGATCCTCAATGGTGTTGTCCTTCGCATCCGTCCGGCCCGCAAAGCAAAAGACTATCTGAAGATCTGGAACAACGAGAAGAACGAATCTCCGCTGAAGACCATCACGCGCGCACAGTCCGACAAGCTTGCGGCGTCACTTGCCGACACGCATGTCGCCGTTGAATGGGGCATGCGTTACGGCAATCCTTCGATCAAATCGGGTCTCGATTCATTGATGGAACAAGGCTGCGACCGCATTCTGGTGGTGCCGCTGTATCCGCAATATTCGGCCTCGACCTCCGCCACGGTGGTGGACAAGGTTGCGCTGGCACTCAAGGACATGCGCGCGCAGCCGACCGTGCGCTTCACCCCGCCTTATTATGACGACGCCGGCTACATCGACGCGCTGGCGGCGTCGATCGACACCCATCTGGCGACGTTGCCGTTCAAGCCGGAAACCATCGTTGCTTCGTTCCATGGCATGCCGAAGAGCTATATCGAGAAGGGGGACCCGTATCAGGCGCAGTGCACGGCCACCGTGGAGGCGTTGCGCAAGCGCATGGGTCTTGACGATAAAGGCCTGATGCTGACCTTCCAGTCGCGCTTCGGCTATCAGGAATGGCTGCAGCCCTACACAGACAAGACCATGGAAAAGCTGGCGAAGGAGGGCGTGAAAAAGATCGCCGTGGTGACGCCGGGCTTTTCCGCCGACTGCCTCGAAACGCTGGAGGAGATCGCGCAGGAGAATGCCGAGATTTTCCGTCACAATGGAGGTGAGCAGTTCGCCTTTATTCCATGCCTGAACGACAGTGACGTCGGCATGGATGCGATCCGCCAGCTGGTGCTGCGCGAATTGCAGGGGTGGATTTGAAGGCATGCCGTGGTTAGCCATTTTCAGCGGTGAAAGCGCCTTTCCTTCATCCTGAACCATTTCCATTTTCCGGCCGACCAAGACACAGCGCAACCGTCACGCCGCCGTGCTAAGGAGTGCATGTCGCTCCGCATTTCAATTCATTGCAGGGAGTTTCAGATGTCCGGGTTCGATATTTTCGCCATCGCGGTTTTGTTTCTTGTTGTCGCCACCCTGTTCGCAGGCGTGAAAACAGTGTCGCAGGGTTATGACTGGACCGTCGAGCGGTTTGGCAAATACACCCGCACGCTGGAGCCGGGCCTCAACATCATCATTCCCTATTTCGACCGCATCGGCCGCAAGGTGAACATGATGGAGCAGGTGATCGACATTCCCGAACAGGAAGTCATCACCAAGGACAACGCCACCGTTAGCGTCGACGGCGTGGCGTTCTATCAGGTGTTCGACGCGGCGAAAGCGAGTTATGAGGTCTCCAACCTCAATCAGGCCATCGTCACGCTGACCATGACCAACATCCGCTCGGTGATGGGTGCGATGGACCTCGATCAGGTGTTGTCGCACCGCGACGAGATCAACGAGCGCCTGTTGCGCGTCGTCGATGCAGCGGTGTCGCCATGGGGGCTGAAGGTCAACCGCATCGAGATCAAGGACATCGTGCCGCCGGCCGATCTGGTGGAAGCAATGGGGCGGCAGATGAAAGCCGAGCGCGTGAAACGCGCGGACATCCTGCAGGCCGAGGGGCAGCGGCAGTCGGAAATTCTTCGTGCCGAAGGCGCGAAGCAGGGTCAGATATTGCAGGCGGAGGGCCGCAAGGAAGCAGCGTTCCGGGATGCCGAGGCGCGCGAGCGGTCCGCCGAAGCCGAGGCGAAAGCGACGCAGATGGTGAGCCAGGCGATTGCCGCGGGCGATGTCGCGGCGTTGAATTATTTTATCGCCGACAAGTACATCAAGGCGTTCGGACAGCTTGCCGATTCCCCCAACCAGAAGATCATCATGCTCCCGATTGAGGCGACCAGCATTCTTGGCTCGCTCGCCGGTATCGGTGAAATCGCCAAGGCAACGTTCGGCGAAAGTGCTGCGTCGGCTGCCGCCGCGGCGCGCCGTCCGACCACCGTGCCGAACGCGGGCACGACAACGCCCAAGCCGACGGTCTGAGCGAGATCATGTTGGAACTTCTCTCCAGCCTTGGAAACTGGATCTGGCCGATTCTCGGTCTTGTGCTGATGGGCCTTGAGACGCTGGCGCCCGGCGTGTTCATGCTCTGGTTCGGCATCGCGGCAATGATCGTTGGCCTGC
Organism: Afipia sp.; assembly: GCA_036398335.1. Taxonomy (GTDB): domain Bacteria; phylum Pseudomonadota; class Alphaproteobacteria; order Rhizobiales; family Xanthobacteraceae; genus Afipia. The sequence continues at coordinate 6,026 of DASWQB010000151.1, forward strand.
TGTCGTTTTTCATCGTGATGTCATGGCAAACTCAATTGCTGGCGTTCGCCGCGCTATCCGTCGCGATGGTGCCGCTCTGGCGGCGCTTTGGTCGCCCGAGCGCAAGCGAAACCGACAAGCCGTTTCTCAACCGCCGCACCGCGGGCCTGATTGGCCGTGAGGTGATTCTGGAGAAGCCGATTATTGATGGCGTCGGCACGGTGAAGATCGATGACACGATCTGGCGTATCGAAGGGCCGGATGCTCCGGCAGGCAGCCGCGTCAGGGTCGAGCAGGCGAATGGCGCGCGGCTGAGAGTCGGATTGGTCTGACCTCATGGTGAGGAGCGAGGCGAGGCCTCGCGTCTCGAAGCATGAGGTGTGTCATCATTGGAGACGCGACCTTTGGGATCGCCCTCAGGATGAGGTTCAGCGTGTTCCGCTAGACTACGCCCGCGCGCAGAATATCGTGCAGATGCACGATGCCGATCGGCGTCTTGCCATGGGTGACGAGCAGCGCGGTAATCTGCGAAGTATTGAGGATTTCCAGCGCCTCGCTCGCCAGCATGTCCGGGCCGATGGTCTTCGGACTCTTCGTCATGACTTCATCGACGCTCGCGGTCATGAGATCCGGGCGCATATGACGGCGCAGGTCGCCGTCGGTGACAATGCCGACGATCTCGCCGCGTGAGTCCACGATGCCGACGCAGCCGAAGCCCTTCGACGTCATTTCCACCAACGCATCCGACATCTTGGTGCCGAGCGGTTTCACCGGCACGGCAGTGTCATTGTGCATCAGGTCGCGCACGAACTTCAGCATCGCGCCCAGTTTGCCGGACGGATGCAGCGCGCTGAAATCGAGCGCGGTAAAGCCTCGGCTTTCAAGAAGCGCGACCGCGAGCGCATCGCCGATTGCGAGTTGCATCACCGATGAGGTGGTCGGCGCGAGGTTGTGCCAAGCCTCGCGGGCCTTGGGCAGCGTCAGGGCGATGTCGGCGGCGGCGCCGAGTGTCGAATCGGCGTCGGCGGTCACGGCGATCAGGCCGATGCGAAAGCGCCGCGAATAATTGATGAGGTTCTTCAACTCGGCGGTCTCGCCGGACCACGACAGCGCCATGATGACATCGTCGGCGGTGATCATGCCGAGGTCGCCATGGCTGGCTTCCGAGGCGTGGACGAAAAA
>DASWQB010000152.1:0-4416 GCA_036398335.1 Afipia sp.
ATCGATCCGTTCTTCGCCGAGACCACGATGGTCATCACCTGCGACATTCTCGAGCCGTCGACCGGACAGCCCTACAACCGCGATCCGCGCGGCATCGCCAAGAAGGCGGAGGCTCAGGTCAAGGCGATGGGCGTCGGCGACAGCGTGTTCGTCGGGCCGGAAGCCGAATTCTTCGTGTTCGATGACGTGCGTTATCAGACCACGCCTTACAACACCGGCTTCAAGCTGGACTCCTCCGAACTGCCGATCAATTCGGACACTGAATATGAAGGCGGCAATCTTGGCCACCGCATCCGCACCAAGGCCGGATACTTCCCGGTGCCGCCGCAGGACTCGGTGCAGGACATGCGCTCCGAAATGCTCGGCGCGATGGCCAAGATGGGCGTCAAAGTCGAAAAGCACCATCACGAGGTCGCCTCCGCACAGCACGAACTCGGCATGAAGTTCGACACCCTGACGCTGATGGCCGACCAGATGCAGATTTACAAATATTGCATCCATCAGGTCGCGCACATCTACGGCAAGACGGCCACCTTCATGCCCAAGCCCGTCTATGGCGATAACGGCTCTGGCATGCACGTGCATCAGTCGATCTGGAAGGACGGCAAGCCGGTGTTCGCCGGCAACAAATACGCCGACCTTTCCGAGACCTGCCTCCATTACATCGGCGGCATCATCAAGCACGCCAAGGCGATCAACGCCTTCACCAACCCGTCGACCAACTCCTACAAGCGTCTGGTCCCGGGCTATGAGGCTCCCGTGCTGCTCGCTTATTCGGCGCGCAACCGTTCGGCCTCCTGCCGCATCCCCTACACCGCTTCGCCGAAGGCCAAGCGCGTCGAGGTGCGCTTCCCCGATCCGATGGCCAATCCGTATCTCGCTTTCGCGGCGATGCTGATGGCCGGGCTCGACGGCATCAAGAACAAGATCGATCCGGGTCCGGCGATGGACAAGGACCTCTACGACCTGCCGAAGGAGGAATTGAAGCAGATTCCGACGGTGTGCGGTTCGCTCCGCGAAGCGCTGGAAAACCTCGACAAGGACCGCGCCTTCCTGAAGGTCGGCGGCGTGTTCGACGACGATTTCATCGACAGCTTCATCGAGTTGAAGATGACCGAAGTCGCCCGCTTCGAGATGACCCCTCATCCGGTCGAATTCGAAATGTACTACTCGCAGTAACGGCTGCGACGGCACGAAAAAGAAAAAGGCGCTCCCAGGAGCGCCTTTTTTGTTGCCGAAGCGTTAGTGCCGCAGCCATCCCGGCTTGATCCAGCGCTCCGTTTGGGGAAAGAGTGAAGCCATGAACAAGGAAACGGTCGTGACATCCGCCTTTGAGAAAGCTCTGTCCCGCGGCGACCTCGCCCGCTCGATCGCCGCCGGAGGCATCAGCGTTGTCGCCTTCGCCGCCGTTCTGGTGTTTGCGTGGTATTACGCGTCCACCCTGTTCCTGATTTTTGCCGGCGCGCTGCTCGGCGTCGGGCTCACGGCGATGACGAACCTGCTGCGCCGGGTCGTGGGCGGCCCGCATCCGTTCCGGCTGACCATCGTATGCCTCATCTTGCTGGCGTTGCTTTCGGGCGTCGTGGTGCTGGGCGGCTCCACCATCGCGCAGCAGGCCACAGCGCTCAGCGGCACGATCAAATCCCAGATCATCAACCTCAAGGGTTTTCTGGAATCCCACGGTGTCGATACCAGCTATCTGCAGCTCAACAATGTCTCGACAGCGTCCGAGGAAAACGCCACCGGGCCAGCGACAACACCGCCGCCCAAGCCGGCCGCGCTGCCGAGCGCGGGTGAAATCGCCTCCGGCGGCGGCGCGATCGTCAGCCAGACCCTGAAGCTGATCCTCGGCACCGTCGGCGCGGTCGGAAACTTCTTCATCGTGCTGTTTCTGGGGTTGTCGTTCGCCGCGCAGCCGGACGTCTATCGCCGAGGCCTGCTGCGGCTGTCGCCCGCGCGATACCGCGCCGACGTCGAGGCGATTGTGGACCGCATCAGCATGACGCTGGAGCGCTGGCTGATCGCGCAGATCATCACCATGACCGCGGTGTTCGCCGTCACATGGGTGGGATTATTGCTGATCGGCATTCCCGGCGCGTTCATCCTCGGCATCCAGGCCGGCCTGCTCGCCTTCATCCCCACCGTCGGCGCCATTCTCGGCGGCCTCATCATCGTGCTGGCGAGCATCTCCTCCGGCTGGGTGGCGGTCGGCAGCGCCTTCGCGCTGTTTCTCGGCGTCCACGCGCTGGAAAGCTATATCCTGACACCGATCATCCAGCGCGAGGCGATCAACATCCCGCCCGCGACGCTGTTCGCTTTCCAGATTCTGCTCGGCGTCGTGTTCGGCCTGTGGGGGCTGGCGCTGGCGCTGCCGCTGATGGCGATCAGCAAAGTGGTGATCGATTATCTGCGCGCGGACGACGCGCCGGCGCACGCTTAGACAAAATATCTCGGCCGTCCCCGCGAAGGCGGGGACGATGCTGTTGCGTTCAAGTCATCGATTTTAAAACTTCAGCACCGTATTGGTGTGCTCGACTTCCGGCGGCGAAGCGAAATGCGGGCCGACCAGTCCGCGCCATTCCTGAAAATCGGCGGATTCGCGAAAATCGACCATATGATTCTCGAGAGTCTCCCAGGTGATATGCAGCCGGTAACGCGACGGCTTTTCAATCGAGCGGTGCAGCTCGAAGCTTTTCCAGCCCTTGGCGCGCTTGAATACACTCTGCGCCTGCCCGACGGCGGCTTCGAAATCCTTTTCGCTGCCCGACTTGATCTCGATCTGTGCGATTTCCGTAATCATGTTGTCCTGCGCCTTTGTTGTTGGGGCACCAGCCCTGAAAGCCAAAAGGCTTTAGAGCATTTTCAGCCCAAGCGAAATCCGCTCCGGCTCAGGAAAAATAAAATACCGTGGAGGTGAAAAGCTTCGCTCGGACGCTTACAGCATGACCAACAGCGCGCCGGACAGCACCAGGGCGACGCCCATCAGCATCATCGGCTGCCAGTCGCGCGGCGTATCGTAACGCCCCTGCGCGCGGCGATGTGCGATCAGCGCGCTTTCATATTCGTCGGAGGTCGAGAACATACAGGCGAAGCCGGCACGGGCCGAGTTTGCCGCGGCTTCGAGAGCCGACAGGTCTTTGTGGGTGTCGTGAGAATGCGATCCAATCATGCCCCGATGCTAGAATGCGCATGGTAAACAAGGCGCTAACGCACCGGGCCGATTTTGAAATTAAGACCGTTTAAACTCAGGTGCCGGCCTGCATGATTTCGCCCATCGCCGCGCGCCGGTGGTCCCGCACCATCTGATTGGCTGCGTTGTTAGCGGCGCTGCGGCGCGGCTGATCGAGCGACAGCGGCTCCTCGGTGAGGGCCTGCACGCGATTGCGGCCGCCGCGCTTGGCCTGATAGAGCGCGGTATCGGCCGACGCCATCAGCACTTCCAGTTCGGTATTGGCCGGCCCGGTGGCGACGCCGATGCTGACGGTGGTCACAAGCGGCACCTCGTCGATGGAAATGCCGGAATCCCTGAACGCCTCGCGCACGCGCTCCGCGGCTGTCACAGCCTCGTCCAGATCGCAGGGCAAAAGTGCTGCGAATTCCTCACCACCGACCCGCCCTACGAGGTCGGTGACACGCAGAGTGTTGGTCACGGTTTGAGCGAACACCTTCAACACGTCGTCGCCGGCGGCGTGACCGAAGCGGTCGTTGACCGACTTGAAGTGATCGATATCGAATATCATCACCGTGACCGGACGTCCGGCCTTGGATTCGCGTTCGATCATGCGCGTCGTGGCCTCGCCGAAGCCGCGGCGATTGAGCAGATTTGTGAGCGGATCGACCGAGGCGGCAGTCTTGTGAGCCTGCACAGCCCGCTCGGACACCAGAATGAAGATGATGAACACGGTGCCGACCGCGTAGATCACAAGCTCCGCCGCGAAGGCGGCGACCCAGATGCCATGAAGGTGCGGTGCCACACCGCCCCGGGCGAGCAGCAGGTCGCTGATGACGATCGGCAGCATCAGGACCACACCGTGCAGTAGCGGCACGAACATCGCGGGCCAGCGCGCGCGCATCGCCTTGCGGCGTTCGCGCAGCAGTTCGGTCGCGGTCAGCGCCGCATAGGCGCTGATGACGCCGGCGCCGAGCGTCATGCGCCATTCCGCCGCCATCGGATCGATCAAAATATTGGCGCCGACCCAGAGCGCCGCGCCCGCAACCACGCCGATGACGCTCGGCGCGCGGCCATGAAACACGCGCGCGGCATCCCAAACCAGACCGCAGGCGACGAAACCGACAGCATTGACGGCAAGCGACAATTCAACGCCGAGCGCGGAGCCGCCGATGGCCCAAAGCGCGATCGAGGCCGCTCCCAGCAGATAGGCCGCGCCCCACCATCCGAGCGCCGCGATCTTTTCC
>DASWQB010000153.1:0-1578 GCA_036398335.1 Afipia sp.
GGAGTTTGGATTTGACATTCGCGACCGGCCAAGCGGCGCGTTAGCATCCGCGGACCTTCGAAAATGCTCTGGCCCTTCAATCGCTTCAGAAACCCCATTCAGCCCCAGGATACGCGTCGCGGCACCATTGAAGCCATCTATGGCATGATCGTGGCGCAGGCGCGAGAACCGGCGTTTTACGCCAGCCTCGACGTGCCGGACACGGTTAACGGCCGATTCGACATGCTGCTGTTGCATTTGTGGATGGTGCTGCGGCAACTGCGGACAGGCGGGGACAGCGAAGCGCAGGGGCAGGCATTGTTCGATCGGTTTTGCGCCGACATGGACGATAATCTGCGCGAGATGGGTGTTGGCGATCTCACCGTGCCCAAGCGCATGCAGGAATTCGGCGAAGCCTTTTATGGGCGCACCGCCGCTTATGACACCGCGCTCGCGGCGGGCGATCATGAACTGGCCGCGGCCATCGGGCGCAACATCCTGGGTGGCCAGCATGATGCTAGCGCCTCGCGAATCGCTGCCTATGTAAGGGAAGCGCTCGCGGCGCTGGCGCCGCTGCGGCCCGACGCGCTGCTTGCCGCAGGCTGGCGCTTTCCCGCGCCGCGGATTTGAGGTTTTTGATCATGACCGAAAAAGACCGCACTTCTCCGAGAGCCGCCTCAGTCCATGCAAGCGATTTGCCATGGAGCAAACCCGTCGCGGTCGCACAGATTCCGCAGGACGGATCGCATGTCGTGTTCGAGGCCGATGCCGCCCAGCGCGAGGGCTTGGCGCGATTGGGCCGCTTGCGTGACGTGATCGAGGCATCGGCGGAATTTGACCTGACCCATCTGTCCGGCGGCGGCATTCATGCCGTCGGTCTTGTGCGCGGTCTTGTCGGGCAGTCCTGCGTGGTGACGCTGGAGCCGGTCGATAATGCGATCGAGGAGCCGGTCGATGTGCTTTTTCTGCCGGAGGGCCATGTCGCACTGTCCGCGCCGCCGCGCCCGTTGGAAGAGGATGAAGACATTCCGGAGCCGCCCGAACCGATCCGCAACGGGATCATCGATCTCGGCAAGCTGGCGATGGATAGTCTCTTTCTGGGAATTGATCCCTATCCGCGCAAGCCGGGCGCTGTTTTTGTGCCGCCGGTCGTCACGCCAGACCCGGACGAGCATCCCTTCGCCGCCCTCAAGGCTCTGAAAGATACGCCGCCCCCCGAAAAGAAGTCCTAGAAACGGGCGATCCGTGGGCACAGGCCGAACAAGACAATCACGTCAAGATGTTGTATCGCCGCGCGGACGGGATATGTTCCGGCAAGCAGCGGCGGTTCGCCGTATTTTGTTCATTCCAGCAAGCTCTCGGCAGCCGATTGTGGCCGGGTTTTCGACTGCAAATCAGGTTCCGGAACGCCCATGGTCCAAAAGGTTCGCATTGCGCTAGACGCCATGGGCGGCGACTACGGCGCGTCGGTGGTTGTGCCCGGCGCGGGACTGTCTTTGACCCGCCATCCCGATATCGAATTCCTGCTGTTCGGCGACAGCGCGCTCATCAACAAACAGCTCGACGCTCATCCGGAGATGAAAGCGGTCTCGCGCGTCA
>DASWQB010000154.1:0-2382 GCA_036398335.1 Afipia sp.
ACCTTGTTGTCATGCGCGGCGGACTTCGCCCAAACGACGAAGACGTCCGCGATCGGCGAATTCGAAATCCACATCTTCGAGCCGGTGAGACGATAGCCATCGGCAACCTTCTCTGCACGCGTCTTCATCCCCTCGACGTCGGAACCGGCATCAGGCTCGGTCAGGCCGAAACAGCCGACCCATTCGCCGCTGGCGAGCTTGGGCAGATAGGTCTTGCGCTGCGTCTCGTCGCCATAAGCAAAGATCGGATGCATCACCAGCGAGGACTGCACACTGTTCATCGAACGGTAGCCGGAATCCACGCGCTCGATCTCGCGCGCGACAAGACCGTAAGCGACGTAGCTGGCGTTGGCGCAACCATATTCCTCAGGCAGCGTCAGACCGATCAGGCCAAGCTCGCCCATTTCGCGGAAGATTTCACGGTCGGCTTTCTCGTCGAGGTAGGCCTCGGTGACGCGTGGCTGCAATTTTTCCTGCGCGAAAGCATGCGCGGTGTCGCGGATCATGCGCTCGTCTTCGGTCAACTGATCATCGAGCAGAAACGGGTCGTCCCATCGGAATGAAGCCTTGGCCGGCCTGTCCTTGACCTGAGGGTGCGCGATCATGATGATCCTCTTTATCGAGATAGTGACGTTATGTCCCCGGTTTGAGATTGCAAACGATAAAATGGTTCCTCAGGTGAGAGCAGACCGTCAGCCTTCGAATGGCTCGCTGGCAACGATCTCAATACCGAAGCCGGAAAGACCCTTATAATCATGCAATGACGATGTGAGATGCCGGATCGATGTTACGCCGAGATCGCGCAAAATCTGCGCTCCGACGCCCACCTCGCGCCATTGCCGGTTACGATCCGCTTCTGCGCTCTTGTCGCTGTCGAGCGGCGCGACCGGCACACCCGCGGCGCCATCGCGCAGATAGACCAGAACTCCGCTGCCGTTTTTCTTGAAATGTTCGAGCGCCGCATGCACGCGACCCGCGCCGAAGAAAACATCCTTGATGATATTCGGTTTATGGAACCGCGTCAGCACGTTCTGGCCGTCACCGATGCCTTTATAGACGAAGGCAACGTGGTGGATCGGATCGAACGGCGAGCGATAGGCATACCCCTGCATGGGCCCGATCGGGGTGTCGACCGTGAAAGTCGAGACACGCTCGATCAGTTTCTCGCGCGCCTGACGGTAGGCGATCATGTCTGCGATGGTGACGTGCTTTAGCTTGTGCGCGGCTGCGAATTTCACAACCTGCTCACCCTTCATCACCGTGCCGTCGTCGTTCATCAGTTCGCTGATAACCCCGACGGGCGGCAAGCCGGCCATCTTGCAGAGGTCGACCGCAGCTTCGGTATGTCCCGAGCGGAGCAGCACGCCGCCGTCGCGCGCGATCAGCGGAAAAATATGGCCGGGACGGGCGAAGTCGCCGGCACCGGCATTCGGATTGGCCAGCGCGCGGCAGCAGGCGGTGCGCTCCTCAGCGGAGATGCCCGTGGTCATTCCAGGCTTGTAGTCGATCGACACCGTAAAGGCCGTGGTGTGGTTGGAATCGTTATGCGCGACCATCGGATCGAGCCGAAGCCGCCGCGCATCCTCGGTGGTGATCGGAGCGCATACGATGCCGGACGTGTGGCGGATGATAAACGCCATCTTGTCGGAGGTGCAGAGAGACGCCGCAACGATCAGATCGCCTTCTCCCTCGCGATCCTCATCGTCGGTAACGACGACGATGTCTCCAGCAGCGAATGCCTTTAGAACATCTGGAATTGAATCCGCCATGGTTCGCTCACTTGCTCCTCAACTATTGATCGTATGGCGCAGGACGCTGTTTCGTGCAACAGCATCCGTGCGCGTTATGCCGTTGGAAAGCAGCAGCCCTTCCCGCTCCGGGGATTGAAAGGCGCGCAATAAGCCATCACATAGCGAGGACAGCTGGTCCCGACCATTGACCGATCTTGTCCCGCATGCCGATCGTGTCCCGCCTCAAGGCAGCCCGTCTCTCTTTATATTCTTCATAAAAGGCCTGATATGACTTTTAAATTCGCCCCCCTTTGCGTTCTGTTTGTGCTTTCCGCCGGCTTTGACACCTGCGTGACGCCTTTTGCAAAAGCTCAGGATGCCGCTTCGGCGGCTGGCGTTTGGGAAACCGAAAAGGGCGACGCGCATGTCAGGGTCAGTCCATGCGGCTCGGCGCTTTGCGGCAAGATCGTCAGCCTGCGTGATCCGATCGATCCACAGACCGGCAAGGCTCAGGTCGATGACAAAAATCCCAATCCTGCCCTGGCATCACGTCCGATGATCGGCCTGTCGCTGTTCAACAGCATGCGTCCGACAGGACCCGGCTCGTGGGCAGGCCTGATCTATAACGCCGATGACGGCCGATACTACGAAA
>DASWQB010000155.1:0-8899 GCA_036398335.1 Afipia sp.
ATCCATGCCGCCTATGGCGCGGGCGAGCCGGACCGTGACGCGCTGCTCGCCTGCATCGAGGCGCGCGACGGCTTGCGCTCGCTCTCCGCCGAGCGGCTGCGGATGGAAATGCTCAAGCTCATGGTGGCACGCGGCGCGGCCGAGGCGTTGATCGCGATGGACAATGGCGGACTGTTGCTGCGGATTGTGGGCGGCGTGGTTTATCATGGACCGTTTGCCAAGATGATCGGGGCGGAGCGTTCGCTCGGCCTCCATGCGGACGCTGTACGCCGTCTCGGAGCGCTCGCGGTCGCGGTCACCGAGGATGCGCGGCGTCTGTCGCAGCGGCTGCGGCTGTCGAATGCCGAGACCAAGCGGCTGGATTCGATGGGGCACCGCTGGTGGCGGCTCTGCGACATGGATGAGGCCGTGGCGCGGCGACGCATCTACCGGCTCGGTGCGGACCGTTATCTCGACCGCATCATGCTGGCCTGGGCGCGGGCCGGGCGCGACTCGGAGTCAAAGCGCTGGCGCGAACTTGCCACGCTGCCACGGCGCTGGAATGCGCCGGACTTTCCGTTGAAGGCGGCGGATTTTCTGTCACGCGGCTTGAAAGAAGGTCCCGCGCTCGGTCATGTCCTGACATTGGCGGAAGATGCATGGCTTGCGGCGAATTTTCCAACGGAGTCCGCGGCGCTGGATGCGATCGCCAATCAGGCGATCGCGCGGTTCCGGCACGATCACCGGCTTTAGAACATTCATTTTGAGGGAATAATTGCTGTGATGCGCGGGCTTGATCCGCGCATCCATCTTTTTGAAATGATGGATTGCTGGGTCGTAAGGGCGTTCACGCCCGTCTTAGACGGGCTATGCCCGGCAATGACCGTCGCGTGAGGTCAGGCAACCTCGTCCTGCTCTTCTTCTTCCTCGTGGGCTTCTTCATCGTCCGACAGGTCGATTTCTGCGGATTCCAGAACGACAGAGGGAAGCTCCTCGCGAAACAATTCGCCTTCTTCTCCGATCCACACGCACTCGACCGTGTCGCCATCCACCGCAGCAACGGTGAGGGCCTGTCCCCCGGATTTGAGAACAACGACGTCGCCTGCCTTCAGTGCCATGGTCCGCTCCTTGTGTGATCGACTGGCGTAACTCTAGCGGCGCGTCATGACACGCCGACAAATCGCGGTGGGAAAACCGGATCGCGCGCGGAAAAAACAGGAGGCGCCGAAAGCAAAAACCCCGGACTTTCGTCCGGGGTTTCAAAATTCAGATCGAATTGCTTAGCGGGGGAACAGAAGCGAGAGCGGGTCCCACTTGTAGTTCAGGCCGACCTTCGCGGTGTGGATACCGCCAAGCGACGTGCTGGTCGGTCCTGCGGAGATGTTGTCCCCGAAACCGAGATAAAGATACTCGGCCTTCACGCTCCACTTGGTGTCGAGCTTGTATTCCCAGCCGCCGCCAACCGCGTAGCCAACCACCCATCGCCTGTGATCGAAGAACACAGCAGGGTTCGCCGTATCTGCCACCGTCGCATCGAACTTGGTCAGGGTGGCGCCGCCCTTGGCGTAGAACAATGACTGGCCGGTGATGTAGCCCAGGCGCCCGGTCAGCGAGCTGAACCAGCCATCCGAATGGGTGGTGGCCGATTGGGTGGCCGAACCCGGATAGAAGCCCGTTCCCTTGAACTCCTGATAGCCGGTTTCACCCTCGTAGCCGATCAGCCAGTTGGGAGAGAGCTGCCAGTTATAGCCGCTGGTGACGCCGCCGATGAAAGTCGAGCCCGTGTTATAGGTGGCCGGAAGCCCACCCAAAGGGTTGCTCGTCACCGTGTTGCCGTCGTTGAACGAACCGCCGACATAGCCGCCGACATAAGAGCCGGTCCAGCCATAGGACACCGGCGGGGGCGCCGCTTTGGTGTAGACCCGCGCGGGCAGATCGGCTGCGGAGGCCGCATGGGACAGACCCACGCCGACCATGGCGGAAACGAGTAGCGCGATCTTTCGCATAGTAGCCCCTGAAATCATTTGGTGGCGATTCCCGCCACATCCCTGCCGTGATAGATACGGGGCTAATCGTTAATGCTCAATCGGAACCCAGCCTTCCGGGGCGTATCAGGGGCCGTTCTTTCGGCACTGTGATGAATGGGTGACAGATCGAAAGCCGCCTAAAAGCCCTGTTTCCGCCACCATTTGCGGTGTCGCATGATATGCCTTTGATTTCAGGGCCATTTTACTTCCGGCGGCATCGACGACAGGATCGATTCGACATTGCCCCCGGTTTTCAGGCCGAAAATCGTCCCCCGGTCGTAGAGCAGGTTGAACTCGACATAGCGCCCGCGGCGGATCAGTTGTTCCTCCCGGTCCTTTGGATTCCACGGGGCTTTGAAATTCCGGCGCACCAGGGCGGGGTAGATTTTCGCGAAGGCGCGGCCAACATCCTGAGTGAAGGCGAAATCGGCGTCCCAGTCGCCGGTGTCGAGCCAGTCGTAGAAAATGCCGCCGACGCCGCGCGGCTCATTGCGATGTTTGAGATGGAAATAATCGTCGCACCATTTGCGGAATTTTTCGTACGGCGCCACGGCGGCATGGGCGTCGCACGCCGCCTTGCACGCGGCATGAAAATCAACCGTATCTGGGTCTTCCTGCGTGCGCCGGCGATCGAGCACAGGGGTCAAATCCGCGCCACCTCCGAACCACGATTTGGTGGTGACGACGAAACGCGTGTTCATGTGAACCGCCGGCACGTTCGGATTGCGCGGATGGATGATGAGCGAAATGCCCGACGCCCAGAACCGGGGATCGTCTTCGGCCCCGGGGATCTGGCCGCGGAATTCCGGCGCGAACTCGCCATGGACACTCGAGCAATGCACGCCGGCTTTCTCGAACAGCCGCCCGCGCAGGATCGACATGACGCCTCCGCCTCCCGGCGCTCCGGTATGGTCGGTGCGCTGCCACGGCGTGCGGACAAAGCGCCCGGCCGCGCCGGGATAGAGGTCCGCAGACGCCTCGTCCTCAAGTGTCTCCAGCGATAGGCAGATATCGTCGCGCAATTTTTCGAACCAGATGCGCGCGGTGTCCTTGCGCTGGCCAATGGCTGAAACGTCCATCACCGTCTTCCTTCAGGGCCGAAATACGTGCAGCTCTCCCCGCAACTGTCGCGATGAACGCTGACGCGCGTGACATGTCCTGCCGACTGCACGCGCTCCCAGATGAATCGCGACAGGTTTTCCAGCGTCGGAATCGCCAGCCCGTCGATCTTGTTGAGCAATTTATGATCGAGCATTGTCTGCACGTCGGCCAGCGCCCGCTCGAGCAGCCCAAGGTCACGCACCATGCCGGTGGCGGGATCTGGCGTGCCGCGAATGGTGACCTCGGCGCGAAACGAATGGCCGTGAATTTCCTGGCTTACCTCGCCAAGCGTGGTGTGGGCCAGCGCATGCGCGGCCTCGAACCGGAATGATTTCGTCAATTCCCACATTACGATAGATAACTCCCGATTTATTCCGTCATTGCGAGCGAAGCGAAGCAATCCAGAGCGGAGTGCTCCACAAATTCAGAACTGCATTGCTTCGTCGCTTCGCTCCTCGCAAAGACGATACTTTTTACCTGATCCCGGTCCTATCTGATCCCAAGAGCTTTGTGCGTCTGTACACTCAGACGCCACTGCGGATGGCGCAGACAATACGCGATTGCCGCCTTTGTGCTTTGCGCTATGTCAGGTCCGTCCATCGGCTGCAATGAGAAGCGTTCGAATGCCAGATTTGTGAAATCCTCGGGGGCAACGCCAGCCTGCGGATACACCAGTTTCAGCTCATGGCCCGTGCGCACGACAAGCTCGCTGCCCGCTTTGGGGCTGACGCAAATCCAGTCGAGCCCCGGCGGCGGCGCGATGGTGCCGTTGGTTTCCACCGCGATGATGAAATCGCGCGCATGCAGCGCCTCGATCAGGTCCTGGTCGATCTGAAGCATCGGCTCCCCGCCGGTCAGAACCACATACCGGCCGCGGCCGTTGCCGGACCATGCCGCCGCGATCTTGTCGGCCAGCGTGCCGGCGCTGGCATAGCGTCCGCCGTCGGTTCCATCGGTGCCCACGAAATCAGTATCGCAGAACTGGCAAGTCGCGCCGGCGCGGTCCTGCTCGCGGCCGCTCCACAGATTGCAGCCGGAGAAACGGCAGAACACCGCCGCGCGGCCCGCATGCGCGCCTTCGCCCTGCAATGTCATGAAGATTTCCTTGACCGCGTAGCTCACGCTGTCCTGCCTTTATATGTTGCCAGCCGCATGCCGGGTCTGCCGCAGCGCCTCGCCAAGCGCCATCGCCGCGCTGACCGCGACATTCAAGGATCTCATGCCGGGCGCGATGGGGATGACCAATCGCTCGTCGGCGCTCTCCATCACCTCATCCGGCACCCCGGCGCTTTCGCGCCCGAACAGCAGGATGTCGTCAGCCTGATAGCGGAAATCCAGATACGGCCTTGCCGCTTTGGTTGAAAACAAGAGCAGCCGATTGCCGTCTGCTTTGCGCCATTCGGCGAATTTGCGCCATGAGTCATGTCGCGAAATAGTTACCTGATCCAGATAATCCATCCCGGAGCGGCGGAAATGCCGGTCGCTGACCGGAAATCCGGCGGGTTCGATAATATGGGCCGCCACGTCAAGGCAGGCGCACAGCCGTAGAATCGTGCCGGTATTCTGCGGGATGTCGGGCTGGTAAAGGGCGACCTGCATCGGAAGGCTGCTCAAAAATGTGTAGAAAAAACTGCACCGTGCGGAGTTTTTAAGCGTCGCACCAATGTCAGCCGATAGCGGGCTTGCGCTCAATCGGCAAGGGTGCCAATAGATCGATTCTAGATCGCATGTTCCGCCCGGTTAAGTGGGACAAGTGGTCATTCTGCCACCGCGAGGCTCGCGGGCACCGGCGGTCCGCTTTGGCGCCTCCACGGCGCTCCATAGGGCGGTTCGGCGGGTGCAGTTGGGAAAGGGTTTGCTATCGTGACTGCCTCCTCCTCGGCTGATACGACACGCCGTGATTTTCTTTACGTGGCCACGGGGGCTTTCGCCGCCGTTGGCGCTGCAGCCGTCGCCTGGCCGCTGATTTCCCAGATGAACCCGGATGCCTCGACCATCGCGGCCGGCGCGCCGATCGAGGTGGACCTGGCCCCGATCGCGGTCGGACAGGACATCAAGGTGTTCTGGCGCGGCAAGCCGATCTACATCATGAACCGCACCAAAAAGCAGATCGAGGAAGCGCGTTCGGTCAACGTTTCGACCTTGCCCGATCCGCAGACCGACCAGTCCCGCGTCAAGGAAGGCCATGACCAGTGGCTGGTGGTGATCGGCATCTGCACGCATCTCGGCTGTATTCCGATCGCGCATGAGGGCAATTACGACGGCTTCTTCTGCCCCTGCCACGGTTCGCAATACGATTCATCGGGCCGCATCCGCCAAGGGCCGGCGCCGCTGAATCTGGCCGTGCCGCCTTATGCCTTCGTTTCGGACTCGAAAATCAAAATCGGCTGAACTCTCGTTTTAATCGATTGCGGCGCCCCAGACTTGTCGCACCAGACTTTGCAGGATCGCACCACATGAGCGGACCATCGAACTACAACCCGCAAAATCCAGCCTTGAAGTGGATCGAGCGGCGTCTGCCGATCGGCGGCCTGATCCACTCGTCCTTCGTTGCGTATCCGACGCCGCGCAATCTGAATTACTGGTGGACCTTCGGCGCGATCCTTTCGATGATGTTAGGGGCTCAGATCATCACCGGCGTCATTCTGGCGATGCACTACACGCCGCATGTCGATCTCGCCTTCAAGTCCGTCGAAGGCATCATGCGCGACGTGAATTTCGGTTGGCTCTTGCGCTACATGCACTCAAACGGCGCGTCGATGTTCTTCATCGCCGTCTATATCCACATGTTCCGCGGACTGTATTACGGGTCCTATAAGGAGCCGCGCGAGGTTCTGTGGATTCTGGGCGTCATCATCTATCTGCTGATGATGGCGACGGGCTTCATGGGCTACGTGCTGCCGTGGGGCCAGATGAGCTTCTGGGGCGCCACCGTCATCACCAATCTGTTCGGCGCGATCCCGTTTGTCGGCGACAGCATCGTGACGCTGCTGTGGGGCGGTTATTCGGTCGGCAATCCGACGCTGAACCGCTTCTTCTCGCTGCACTATCTGCTGCCGTTCGTGATCGCAGGTGTCGTCGTGCTGCACGTCTGGGCGCTGCATGTCGCGGGTCAGAACAACCCGGCCGGCGTCGAGCCGCAGACCGACAAGGACACCGTGCCGTTCACGCCTTACGCGACCGTCAAGGATGCGTTCGGCATGGCGTGCTTCCTGTTGTTTTTCGCCTGGTTCATTTTCTACATCCCGAACTATCTCGGCGATCCTGACAATTACATTCCGGCCAATCCCGGCGTGACGCCCGCGCACATCGTGCCGGAATGGTACTATCTGCCGTTCTACGCCATCCTGCGTTCGATCCCGAACAAGCTGTTCGGCGTGATCGCGATGTTCTCGGCGATCATCGTGCTGGCATTCCTGCCCTGGCTCGACTCGGCTCGGACCCGCTCGTCGAAATACCGCCCGCTGGCGAAGCAGTTCTTCTGGATTTTCGTCGCGACCTGTATCGGCCTTGGCTATCTCGGCGCTCAGCCGCCCGAAGGCATCTATGTCATCGCCGGCCGCATCCTGACAGTGTTCTACTTCGCCTATTTTCTGATCGTGCTGCCGGTGCTCAGCTTCATTGAGAAGCCGCGTCCGCTGCCAAGCTCGATTGCGGCCGACGTGCTGGCGAAGACCGGATCGCTCAAGCAACCGATGGTCTCCAGCATGATCGCACTGTTTGTCGGTGCGTCGCTGCTGCTCGGCGGCGTCAGCCAGTCGAAGGCGCAAGAAGGCCACGGCTCGATCCCGCCATCGCTGAAATGGTCGTTCGCCGGACCTTTCGGTAAATTCGATCGCGGCCAGTTGCAGCGCGGACTGCAGGTCTACAAGGAAGTCTGTGCGGCTTGTCATTCGCTGAATTTCGTCGCGTTCCGCAATCTCGCCGATCCGGGCGGCCCCGGCTATTCGCCGGCGCAGGCGGCGGCGTTCGCCTCCGATTTCAAGATTCAGGACGGCCCGAACGACAAGGGCGACATGTTCGAGCGCGCTGGACGCCCGGCGGATTATTTCCCCGCGCCGTTCCCGAACGAACAGGCAGCGCGCGCGTCCAACGGCGGCGCGGCTCCGCCGGATCTGTCGCTGATGGCGAAGGCGCGTGGCTATGAACGCGGGTTTCCGCAATTCATCTTCGATGCCTTCACCCAGTTTCAGGAGAAGGGCCCGAACTATATCCATGCCCTCATGACCGGTTTTGAAAGCAAGCCTCCGGCTGGTTTCGATCTGCCGCAGGGCTCGTACTACAACAAATATTTCCCCGGCCATTCCATCAAGATGCCGCCGCCACTCAGCGACGGTCAGGTGACCTACAGCGATGGTACGCCGGGAACGGTTGATCAGTATGCGACCGACGTCGCGGCTTTTCTGATGTGGACCGCCGAGCCGCATCTCGAGGCGCGCAAGAAGCTCGGTTTCCAGGTGTTCCTGTTTCTGATCGTGTTGTCGGGTCTGCTCTACTTCACGAAAAAGAAGGTTTGGGCCGACGCGCACTGAACAATTCGCATCGAGCGAACAAAAGGGCTCCTTGCGGAGCCCTTTTTGCTGATTGCGCGTTAGCGCTCGTGGCGGCATTCTTTCCGCGCATCACATCGAGGTCATCATGGGTACCAGCATCACGTTCAAGCGCCCCGACGGCAAGGATGCCGGTGGTTATCTCGCCAACGCCGCGCGTGGCAACGCGCCGGGTGTTGTCGTTATTCAGGAGTGGTGGGGGCTGTCCGAGCAGATCAAGGGACTGGTCGATCGCTTCGCGCGGGCCGGTTTCGATGCGCTGGCGCCGGACCTCTATGATGGCGTGGTCGTGCCCTACCACGATGCCGATGCGGCCGGCAAAGAGATGGGCTCGCTCAATTTTATCGATGCGACCGAGCAGAACGTGCGCGGCGCGGTGCAGTACCTGGCCCGCAACGGCGCGAAGGTCGGCCTGACCGGGTTCTGCATGGGCGGTGCGGTGACCGTGATCGGCGCGGTGAAAATTCCGGAGATCAGTTCAGCGGTTACGTTTTACGGCATTCCTCCCGCGCAGGCCGCCAAGCCCGAGGACGTCAAGGTGCCGTTGCAGGGTCATTTCGCCACGAAGGATGATTGGTGCACACCGCAGGTCGTCGATGAGTTCGAAAGGGGCCTGAGTGCGATCGGCAAGATGCATGAGTTCTTCCGATACGATGCCGACCATGCGTTTGTGAACGAACAGCGCATGTCGGTTCATGACCGCGAGGCGGCCGAGCTGGCCTGGGGCAGGGCCATTGAGTTTTTACACAAAACCCTTAGCTAACGGTGGCCTCTTGACATCACCCCGCACCAGTGATGATTTGCGCGCCATGAATATCTCGTTCCGCCCAAGCCGTCTGTGGTGGCGCACCTCCTGAGAGGTGGCCGGTACGATTTTGCGTGAATAATCGTGAGGCCGCCATGCAGAGGCGGCCTTTCGTTTGTGGCCTCTTGTTTGTCCTGTGTGGCGTTCCTCGTTCAAGTTGCTTAAGAGGATCAAATGAACAGGACGGTTTTTTCCCTTCCCCCGAGCATCGAATATCGCACCGCGCGCGGCCTCGACGTCGCGCGTCAGGTGAGCGAATTCGGCGGTGGTGCGGCGCTGGATGAACTGATCGAACTGCTCGACACCCGCCGGGGCGTCGTTCTGTCCTCCGGCACCAATGTGCCGGGCCGCTATGAGAGCTTCGATCTCGGTTTCGCCGATCCGCCGCTGCGGCTGGAATCGAACGGCGTCAACTTCTTCATCGAGGCGCTGAACGA
>DASWQB010000156.1:0-3700 GCA_036398335.1 Afipia sp.
GGGCGTTCGAACGTATCGGGCGCGATCACCTTGATGATCTCGGAAACCTGCATCACGTCGAGCAGGGCCGCCGCGCGCGGCAAGGCATTCTTGAAGCGCGAGGTCGCGGGCGCGACGATGGCGTCATAGTTCGGCGCAAGCTGGACGATCAGCGCGGCGAGCGGCTCGGCAAGATCATGCGCGTAAGCGGCATTGTCGGCGAGCAGCACCTTCTTGACGCCGCTCAGTTTGGCGGCGGCGTCGGCGGCGGCCTTTGCGCCTTCGCCCGCCACCAGCACATGAACATCGGCGCCCAGTGCCAGCGCGGCGGTCAGCGCCTTGGCGGTGGAATCCTTCAGCGATGCGTTATTGTGTTCAGCGATAAGTAAAGTCGTCATCTAGTGCCCCGAATCCGAAGTTCGTCTGATCTGCCGCTCTTGGATCGATTACCGTCTGTCATGCGTGGACTTGATCCGCGCAGCCATCCTTCTTGAAAAAAGATGGATTGCCGGATCAAGCCCGGCAATGACAGAAATGTTTCCATCACATCGCACATGCCCTAAAGCGCTCCCACTTCCGCGAGCTTGGCGACAAGCTCGGCGGCCGAGCCGACCTTGATGCCGCCCTTGCGGCCGGCGGGCTCCGATGTTTTCAGGATCTCAAGGCGCGGGGTCAGATCGACGCCGAACTGTTCGGCGGTCTTCTCGTCGATCGGCTTCTTCTTCGCCTTCATGATATTCGGCAGGCTCGCATAGCGCGGCTCATTCAAACGCAGATCGGTGGTCACGACCGCCGGGCCCTTGACCTTCACCGTTTGCAGGCCGCCATCGACCTCGCGCGTGACTTTGAAGTCCGATCCATCCACTTCGAGTTTGGAGGCGAAGGTCGCCTGGCCCCAGCCGAGCAGCGCGGCCAGCATCTGGCCGGTCTGGTTGGAATCGTCGTCGATCGCCTGCTTGCCGAGAATGACAAGACCCGGCTTCTCCTCATCGATCACGGCCTTGAGCAGTTTGGCCACCGCCAGCGGCTCCACATTGCCATCCACCTTGATGTGGATGCCGCGGTCGGCGCCCATTGCGAGGCCAGTGCGAATGGTTTCGGCGGATTGTGCCGGTCCGATCGAGACGACAACGATCTCGCTCGCGTTGCCGGCTTCCTTCAGCCGCAGGGCTTCCTCGACGGCGATCTCATCAAAGGGGTTCATCGACATCTTGACGTTGGCAAGCTCGACGCCCGTGCCATCCGCCTTGACGCGAATCTTGACGTTGTAATCGATGACCCGCTTGACCGGCACCAGGACCTTCATCGGTTCCCCTTTTTGATAACGCTTGAAACAAAGCTGTTCGGCGGCGGAACCTAAAGGCCCCGTCAGGCGGGGTCAACAAGGTGAGGTCGATGCACGGGAGCTCGTATTTTGAAGTATTTCTCCGTCATGGCCGGGCTTGTCCCGGCCATCCACATCTTTCTGATTGGAAACGTTGAAGACGTGGATGCCCGGCACAAGGCCGGGCATGACGATTGAGAAAAGCGGCTGATTTCCTCGATACGTTTTCGGGTCAGAAATAAGGATAACGCCACAACCGGCTGCTATTTGCCCATCGCCCAGATCGAAAGCATGGCGATGACAATTGCGACAAACTGAAACAGCACGCGCAAACGCATCAGGCGCTGGGACGTGTTGGGCGAACCACCGCGCATCATGTTGAACAGACCGAGCAGCAATACGGCTGTGACCGCGACAAGGGCGATGGGAAGGGCGATGCCGCTCAGAAACGATGTCATGTGACGTACATATCACCCTGACTTGCCGGAACAAGGCATCCAAAGCGTTTTAAGCTCATAAACACCTGATTTGTCATTGCCGGACATCGTTTGGCGAAGACGGGCGTGAACGCCCTCTTGATGAAGACGGGCGCGAACGCCCTCTTGACCCGGCATCCATCTCTTTTCAAAGATGGATGCGCGGATCAAGTCCGTGCAAGACGGCTGCGGATTTCGCCAAAGCAGAAAACCCGTTGGGCGCCAAATCAGGATCTACCGTGAATCCGGTTCGCTATGCCTATGTCATCGGACGTGACGCGCTGAACCATTTTCTGGCCGATGACGGCTGGGCCATCGCCAGCCATATCGCGCTGTCCGCGCTGATGGCGCTGTTTCCCTTTCTGATCGTCATCACCTCGCTGGCCGGCTTTTTCGGCACGCAGGAACTGGCGGACCAGGCCGTCGACATCATGCTGGAGACATGGCCCGAACAAGTGGCCGACGCGCTGGGCGGCGAAATCCAGAACGTGCTCACCACCACGCGCGGCGACGCGCTCACCATCGGCCTCGCGCTGTCGATCTATTTTGCCTCCAACGGCATTGAGAGCCTGCGCGTCGCGCTGAACCGCGCCTATGGCGTCACCGAGACGCGAAGCTGGTACTGGCTGCGGCTGGAATCGATCGGCTACACGCTGCTTGCCGCCTTCGTCGCTCTGGCGCTGGCGCTTCTGATCGTGCTCGGACCGTTTCTGCTGGCGACGGCGCAGCTTTATATTCCGCTGATCCAGCCGAAGGTCCACATGCTGAACATCATGCGTTATGTGATCGCGATTTTGTCGCTCATCACCGCATTGTTCGTGCTGCACACCTGGCTTCCGGCGGGCCGGCGGACATTGGCGCAGATCTTTCCGGGCATCATTTTCACCATGGTGGCGTCGCTGATTTCCGCCGTGCTGTTCGGACAATATCTCGCGCGCTTCGCGGGCAATTACGTCACGACCTATGCGGGTCTCGCCTCGGTCATTATCGCGCTGGTGTTTCTGTATTTCATCGCGGCGATTTTCGTTTATGGCGGCGCGCTGAACGCCGCGATCATCCGCTCGCGCTTGCCGCACGGCGTGACGCAGCAAGAAGCGCAGATGCGAGCGCGCGGGGACTGACCGGCTTGACCAGGAAGGCGTCGGCGCCGGCCGCGCGCGATTTCGCCTCGTCCTGCTGGCGGCCCGACACGCCGATGATGGCGATCCGTCCGTGCGGCGGCGCAAGACGCCGGATGCGCCCGATGGATTCGACACCGTCGATGCCGGGCAGCACCATGTCCATCAGCACCGCGTCGAAATCGCCCTGCGCGATACGCTCCGGCGCGAGTTCGCCGCGGCCGATGAATTCCGTCCTGTGACCGAGTTCGGTGAGGATCGCATTCAGCACGACACGGCCGAACGGATTGTCCTCGACGCTCAGGATGTGCAGGCCTTGCGTCCCCATTTGCAGCGCATCATCGCTCTGCGCCGCGAGCGGGGCCTGCGCACGGGCGAGCGTCACGGTCAGGGTGAAGATCGTGCCGCCGCCTTTGTTCTGCGCCGCCGTCACGTCGCCACCCATCGCGCGCGCAAGCTGGCGCACCGACGACAGGCCGAGGCCCGCGCCGCCGAAGCGCGAGGCGATGGTGACATTGGCCTGCGAGAACGGCTTGAACAGGCGCTTGATCTCGGCGAGCGAGACGCCGATGCCGCTGTCCGACACCGCGAATGTGACGTTCACGCCGCTCTTGCCGCGCGGCGCGGCGGTGACCGCAAGGCCGACCTCGCCGCTCTGCGTGAACTTCACCGCGTTGTCGATCAGGTTCTCCAGCGCCGCGCGAAGGCGGATCGGATCGCCGATGACGAAAGCGGGAAGATCGTCGGCGATGGCGATGCGCGCCTGCAATCCGCGCGCGGCGGCGCGGCCCGCAAGCGAATCG
>DASWQB010000157.1:0-11653 GCA_036398335.1 Afipia sp.
TTCCAGTTTGACATGGTACGGCCGGGCGCTGCGCTCTACGGCGTCAATCCGACACCGGAAGCCGATAACCCGATGCATCCGGTGGCCCACCTGAAAGCACGCGTTGCACAGATCCGCAGCGTCGAGAAAGGCGCCAGCGTCGGTTACAATGGCCTGTGGACTGCGCGGCGCGCGACAAAACTTGCGATCGTCACCGCCGGATATGCCGACGGATATTTCCGCGCCGGCAGCGGCATCGACGGCACACGCAGCGCCGACACGATTGTTGCCGGACAACGCTGCCCGATTGCCGGACGCATCTCGATGGACCTGATGGCGATCGACATCACCGACGTGCCGCCCGGCGCGTTGCGGCGCGGACACTTCGTGACGCTGATCGGCGACGGCATCACTGTCGACGAGCTGGCGCACCATTTCGGCACTATCGGTTATGAAGTGCTGACCAGTCTCGGCCACCGCTACGCGCGGGTATACAAGGGCGAAGTCTGAGACGTCGCCGCGACAAGCTGCGAAAACGGTCCTTTATCTTTCACAGCACCGGCCGAATAGGCTACGAGGGTTGACGTCTCAGGATTCTCCATGGCCAAACACGCCCCCTCTTTCGTCTGCCAGAACTGCGGCGCCGCCTATAACAAGTGGCAGGGCAAATGCGACTCATGCGGCGAGTGGAACACGCTGTCGGAAGAGGATTCGATTTCCGCTACCGCGGTTCCTGCAAATCTACGCCCCAAGCGCAAGGGCCGGTTGTTCACGCTGGAATCGCTCACCGGCGCCACGCAGGAAGCGCCCCGCCTTCCCTCCGGCATGGGAGAACTCGACCGCGTTACCGGCGGCGGCTTCGTGCGCGGCTCGGTGCTGCTGATGGCGGGCGATCCGGGCATCGGCAAATCGACGCTGCTCACGCAGGCCACCAGCCTGATGGCGCGCGCGGGGCATCGTGCGGTGTATATCTCAGGTGAAGAAGCGGTCGGCCAGGTGCGGCTGCGCGCCGAACGCCTCGGTCTTGCGGACGCCGCCGTGCAGCTCGCGGCTGAGACCTCGGTTGAAGACATCATCGCCACATTGTCCGAGGGCAAAGCACCGCGCCTCGTCGTGATCGACTCGATCCAGACCATGTGGACTGACACGGTTGAGTCCGCGCCCGGCACCGTGACGCAGGTGCGCGCCTCGGCGCAGGCGCTCATTCGCTTCGCGAAGAAAACCGGCGCGGCGCTCATCCTTGTCGGCCACGTCACCAAGGACGGGCAGATCGCGGGTCCGCGCGTGGTCGAACACATGGTCGATGCGGTGCTGAGTTTCGAGGGCGAAGGCTCGCAGCAATTCCGCATCCTGCGCGCGGTGAAAAACCGATTCGGTCCGACCGACGAGATTGGCGTGTTCGAGATGACGGGCCTTGGTCTGCGCGAAGTGTCCAACCCTTCCGAATTGTTTCTGTCCGAGCGCGATCTCGGCAGCCCGGGCACCGCCGTGTTCGCCGGCATCGAGGGCACGCGCCCGGTGCTGGTCGAGTTGCAGGCCCTTGTCGCGCCGACATCGCTCGGCACACCGCGCCGCGCCGTTGTGGGATGGGACCCGAGCCGATTGTCGATGGTGCTTGCGGTGCTGGAGGCGCATTGCGGCGTCAAGCTGTCGGGTCACGACGTGTATCTGAACGTCGCGGGCGGCCTGCGCATTCAGGAGCCCGCCGCCGATCTCGCTGCGGCGGCGGCTCTGGTCTCGTCGCTCACCAATGCACCGCTGCCGGTGGATGGAGTCTATTTCGGAGAAATTTCCCTCTCGGGTGCGGTGCGGCCGGTGGCGCAGACGGCAGCGCGCCTAAAGGAGGCTGCCAAGCTCGGTTTCGCCCGCGCGGTGCTGCCCGAAACCGCACGCGGCGAAAACGGCGGCGATGGCGATCTCAGCCTCACCAGCGTCGGCTCGCTCACCACGCTGGTGGCGGACATCGCCATGCGCGGCAAGGCCCGCAAACAGGCGTAAAAAGCCACAGACAGCGGAAAATTCGGCACTTTGTCCCGATTCGGCCTATGCAACCGTTTCAGCCGGGTGACGCTGCGAAAATCGGAGGCTATACAGCCCGCGCAGGCCAAATCGCCTGGCGAGGCCTTGCAGGCCGCGCCCACTCGCAGTCACTTAATATCAGTACGGTGCGATCCGATTCGGAGCCGCCGTCATCATGCGGACCAGCCGATGCCGATTACCCTCCTCGATATTATCGTCCTTGCCGTGATGTTGCTCTCCGGCCTGCTCGCGATGATCCGCGGCTTCATGCGCGAGATTCTGTCGATCGCGGCGTGGGGCACCGCCGCGCTGACCACGCTGTACGCCTATCAAAAGCTGCTGCCGGCCGCGAAGACCTATTTCAACAATGACACGGTCGCCACCGTCGCCGTGATCGCGGGCGTGTTCATCGTCACGCTGATCGTGGTGTCGATCATCACCGTGCGCATATCAGATATGATTCTCGATTCGCGCATCGGCGCTCTGGACCGCACACTTGGTTTTTTGTTCGGTCTCGCCCGAGGCCTGCTTATCATGGTGGTGGCGTTCCTGTTTTTCGCCTGGCTGGTTCCGGACAAGCAGCAACCCGACTGGGTCCGCACCGCCAAATCGCGCGGCGTGTTGCAGGCAACAGGGGATTCTCTCCTGGCGCTCTTGCCGGATGACCCTGAAAATACCATTTTGAAGAGGTTCAAGAAGACCAAGCCGGAAGACGAGCAGCAGACCGATTCCGCTCCTCCGGACGCCAATGACGGCGGATATGCCAAGTCCGCCCGTGACGGCATGAAATCGCTGATCGATGGCAAGCCGGCGGCGCGTTAACTTTAGGGGCTCGATGCCGAAAACTTTAACCGGTTTTCGGCTACACCGTGCCCAGGAGAAGCATGGTGGATGACATGACCAGCACGTCCAGCGGTGAGGATACGCATCTCGGATCGCGCAGCCTTCGCGACATCGAATTGCACGGCGACGGAGATACGCTGCGCGAGGAATGCGGGGTCTTCGGCATCTACGGTCATCCTGACGCCGCCGCCATTACCGCGCTCGGTCTTCACGCTCTTCAGCATCGCGGCCAGGAAGCCGCCGGCATCGTCTCTTACGACGGTCATCGTTTTCATTCCGAACGCAGACTTGGTCTCGTCGGCGACACTTTCTCCCGCGGCGACGTCATCGCCCGCCTGCCCGGCGAAACCGCCGTCGGCCACGTCCGCTATTCCACCACCGGCGAAACCATCCTGCGCAACGTCCAGCCGCTGTTCGCCGAACTCAATGCCGGCGGCTTCGCCATCGCCCATAACGGCAACCTCACCAACGGCCTGACGCTGCGTCGCGAACTCGTCCGCGACGGCGCGATGATGCAATCCACCACCGATACAGAGGTGATCCTGCATCTGGTGGCGCATTCAAAGCGCAACCGTTTCATCGAGCGCTATATCGACGCGCTGCGCACCATCGAAGGCGCATACGCGCTGGTCGCCCTCACCAACAAGAAACTGGTCGGCGCGCGCGATCCGCTTGGTATCCGCCCGCTTGTTCTTGGCGAACTTGACGGTTGTCCAATTCTGACATCGGAAACCTGCGCGCTCGACATTATCGGCGCACGCTACATCCGCGACATCGAGCCCGGCGAAGTCATCGTGTTCGACGAAAAGGGCGAAGAGATCCACAAGCCCTTCCCGCCGCAGCCGCCGCGCCCCTGCATCTTCGAATACATCTATTTCGCCCGCCCTGACTCTATCGTCGGCGGACGTTCGGTTTATGAGGTCCGCAAGGGCTTCGGCGCACAGCTTGCCCGCGAGAGTCATGTCGATGTCGACGTGGTCGTGCCGGTGCCGGATTCCGGCGTGCCAGCCGCCATCGGTTACAGCCAGGTCTCGGGCGTGCCGTTCGAGCTTGGCATCATCCGCAACCACTATGTCGGGCGCACCTTCATCCAGCCGACCCAGAGCGTGCGCGAACTCGGCGTGCGCATGAAGCATTCTGCCAACCGCGCCGCCATCGAAGGCAAGCGCATCATTCTGATCGATGACTCATTGGTGCGCGGCACCACTTCGAAGAAGATCGTGCGCATGATGCGCGACGCTGGCGCGAAGGAAGTTCATTTCCGCCTCGCCTCGCCGCAAATCCTTTATCCGGATTATTACGGGATCGACCTGCCTGACCGTTCCGGCCTGCTTGCCGCCACCCACTCGCTCGAGGAAATGCGCGAGATCATCGGCGCGGATTCGCTGGCCTTCCTGTCGATCGACGGCATGTACCGCGCGGTTGGCGAGCCGGGCTACGATCCGGCGCACCCGAAATTCGCCGATCACTGTTTCACCGGCGCTTACCCGACGCCGCTCACCGATCACAGCGAGATCGAACCGCAGCCGCGTCAGCTCTCATTGCTGGCCGAGGCGAGCTAAGAGTTTTTATTATTCGAGTTTTCCGGTTCGCTATAAATTTCGAACCATGAATTGCGCACCGTCGTCGCAATAGCTGCGCAGCTTGTCCGTTAGCGCCGGTGCATCGGTCTGCACGAAACCCTGACGTTGCCAGAATCCCGCCGAGCCGTTCACCGCGACCAAGGACATCGCGGACAACCCTCTCGCGATAGCGTGGTCTGCAAGTTTGCTGACGATCCATGTGGCCGCGCCGGTTCGGCGCGTGTGCGGAGCAAGTGCCAGATCGTGGATGTAATATGTGGACGGCGCCGCGGGAAGTTCACCGAGCAGGGAATTGAGCGACGGCGCATCAAATGCCCGCCAGGGATGGCTTACCACATAAGCCGCAATCTTCTCCGCTGCGTAGACATGGCAGCCGTCCGGATAAAGCCTCAGCCTTTCGGTGAAGATCGCGTCATCTTCCGGATAGGCTTGATGAATGGTGGCGGAGAGAGCGGATACAACCGAAAGATCAGCCACCGTCATAGGCCTCCATTTCGCGGCAGAAAGATCATGCAATGTCATGGCGGCCGTGTAGCACACATCGCGCAGTCATTACGGGATTGGCGGGCTTGTCCCGGCCGTCCATGTCTGTAAAACCCCCGTTGGAACCACTGAACGCCCGGCTCAAATGACCAAGTCTCTTTCCTCCCGCATCGCTCTTGTGACCGGCGCCTCGCGCGGCATCGGTTATGCCACGGCCCGCGCACTGGCACGCGCAGGCGCGCATGTCATCGCAGTCGCGCGCACGCAAGGCGGCCTCGAAGAACTCGACGATGCCATTCGCGGCGATGGCGGCAGCGCGACACTCGTGCCGCTGAGCCTGACGGACTTCGACGGCATCGCGCGGCTCGGCGCGGCACTCCACGAGCGCCACGGCAAGCTTGACATCCTGGTCGGCAATGCCGGCATCGCAGGTCCGTCCTCGCCGCTCGGTCATATCGACATGAAGCCATGGAATGACGTGATGGCCGTCAACGTCACCGCGAACTTCCAGCTCATCCGCTGCATGGAGCCCCTGCTTCAGCAATCCGATGCCGGCCGCGCGGTGTTCATCACCTCCGGCACCGCCTACAAGGCGAGCGCGTATCGCGGACCTTATGCGACGTCGAAAGCCGCGCTTGAAGCGCTGGCGCGGGTCTGGGCCAATGAAACCGCAACCACGAAGATTCGCGTCAATCTGTTTAACCCCGGACCGATCCGCACCCACATGCGCGCCATCGTCATGCCAGGCGAAGACCCGCTGACGCTGGATACGCCGGAGCAGGCCGCCGAATACATATTGCCGCTGTGCGAACCGAATTGGACCGGCACCGGGAAACTCTTCGACTATCCCACAAAATCCCTGATGAGTTTTCATCCGCCCGCAGCGTGATACGCGGGGAACGAGCCGGCAATAAAAAAACCGCCGATCTTCGATGGAAGACCGGCGGAAAAGGGACCCCCAGCCGAATATCGGAGGCCGCGTCCAAAAACTGGAGTAAATGGACGGTTCCATAGCTGACCAAGTTTTGGATCGGAGGGAAAGGCCAGAAAGCGTGCTTTGGCGCGATAATTAGCCCCAAAAGCCGTCAGCCTGCTGAAATCAGCGCCAAATCAGGATTTTTCGTTCAAGACTTCCGCTTGGCCTTGTGGGCGAATGGGTTCTCTTTCTCGCGCAGCGTGATGCGAATCGGCGTACCCGGCAGATCGAACGCTTCGCGCAGACTGTTGGTCAGATAACGCAAATAGGACGTCGGCACGGCGTCGATGCGCGAGCAGAACAACACGAAGCTCGGCGGCCGGGATTTGGCCTGCGTGATGTAATTCATCTTCAGCCGCCGTCCGGAAACGGCGGGCGGCGGGTTTTGATCTACCGCGTGTTCGAACCAGCGGTTGAGCTGGCTGGTCGAGATGCGGCGATTCCACGTCGCGTAGGCGTCCTCAATGGACTTCATCAGGCGATCGATGCCCTCGCCCATCATGCCCGACACCGCCACCACCGGCACGCCGCGCACCTGTGGCAGCAGATGATCGGCATCCTCACGGAGCGGTGCAATCAGGCTTGGCGAGCGACCCATCAAATCCCATTTGTTGACAGCGATGACCATGGCGCGCCCCTCGCGCTCGACCAGATCGGCAAGACGCAAATCCTGTTCCTCGAATTTGCTCTGCGCTTCCATCATCAGCACGACGACTTCGGCATAGCGCACCGCGCGCAATGCATCGGACACGGACATTTTTTCGAGCTTGTCGTCGATACGCGAACGGCGCCGCAGTCCTGCGGTATCGAACACGCGAAAGGCACGGCCCTTCCAGTTAAGATCGACCGAAATGGAATCGCGCGTGGTGCCGGCCTCAGGACTGGTGAGAAGCCGCTCCTCGCCGAGCAGGCGATTGATGAGGGTCGATTTGCCGGCATTGGGACGGCCCAGCACCGCCACACGAATGGCGCGCGTGGACAGATCGGCGTCGATGCCTTCGACATCGTCGAACCTGTCATCGTCTTCGTCGTCCTGCTCGTCGTCCGCGCGAACGGGCTCGGGCATCAGCACACGCAGCGCGTCGTAGAGTTCGCTGAGGCCCTCGCCATGCTCGGCCGAAATCGCGACCGGATCGCCAAGTCCCAGCGCGTAGGATTCCATCACGCCCGCCTCGCCCGCTTTGCCTTCGCTTTTGTTGGCGACCAGCACCACCGGCTTGTTGGCGCGGCGTGCAAAGTCAGCGAACGCACGGTCATTTGGGGTCAAGCCGGCACGCGCATCGAACACGAACATCAGCGCGTCGGCGGAGGCGATCGCGACCTCCGTCTGCTCCTGCATGCGCGCCGTGAGTGATCCGCGCTCACCCTTGTCGAGGCCGGCGGTGTCGATCAGCGTGAACTCCAGATCACCGAGACGTCCATCGCCCTCGCGGCGGTCGCGCGTCACGCCGGGCTGGTCATCGACCAGCGCCAGCTTCTGTCCGACCAGGCGATTGAACAACGTGGATTTGCCGACATTGGGCCGGCCGATGATGGCGATGGTGAAAGGCATGATTGATCCGTTCGGCCGCGGGCCGTTCTGTAACATTGGCGCGTATTCTTATCGCAAACCGATGTCCGCTTTCGCGAAATGCGCGTGCGGACCATCAATAACTAGCGCTGGAAACTGCCGCTCGGCATCGGCGCCGGGAACGGCGCCATTTGCTGCTGCGGTTGCTGCTGTTGCGGCGCAGGCTGTTGCTGGGCTGGGGCGGCAGCCGGGGCAGCATCTTCGCGCGGGAGCGCAGTAGGGCTGGTGCGTTTGCGTTTGGTGGTCTTTGGCGTAGGCGGCGCCGTGGGTGCGGCATCTTCGGCCGGCGCATCGGAATCCGGCGACGCCTCAGGCTCAGCAGGCGCCGCGGCAGGCTGTGCCGGCGCAGATTTTTTGCCGCGCTTTGCTTTCGGTTCAGGCGCGGGCGGCGGCGCCGTGACCGGCGGCACGTCCTGTTGCTGTGCCTGATTGCCCTTGTAGAGTTCCTTCGGCACGCCTTGCGCCACGCCCGGAACCCCGTCGGGGAAAACCGGCTTGCGGGTGCCCTGCAGCGGCTTCTTCTGGTCGAGGAAGTCCAGCATATCCATCGGATCGAAGCTCGATGCGCTGTTTCCGCCACCGCAGCTCGACAGCGTGCCGCACAGCGCGACAAGGACGCTGGCAGCGATCAGGCGCTGGATATGACGCATCGTTCCTGACAACGTATTCGGCATTGAACTTCAGCTTTTGGCGGCGGGCGGCAATAGCGCCTGCAACGCTTCGGCGCGGCTACGAATCGCCGCGGGGCTTTCCGGATCGTTGCCGATCATGTCGAGCCACTGCCGCGCGGCCACGGTGTCGTTATTCCGCCATGCGGAGAGCGACAACAGTTCGCGCGCGGAATGGCGGAAGGTGCGGCCCGGCACTGTGAGCGGCTCGAGCCGCTGGCGGACGTCGGCGTAAGGCGCAGTGTCGAGAAGCAGGCTGGACGCACGAATGCGGGCGACACCCTGCTCGGAGGCGCCGAGGCTGCCATCGGCCGCGATACCGTCATAAAGCTGCACAGCGGCCTTCGGATCGCGTTTGGCGGCTTCGGCGGCGGCGCGCAACCGCGCCAGCGCCCGGTACCCCTTGGTGCCGTCGGCTGCGAGCTTGGTGAAGGCAGCTTCTGCCTCGGCCGGTTTGTTCTGCTCGGCGAGCGCAATGGCCGCTTCGAAGGCGCTGCTTGATACGGCGGCCTTCTTGGCCTCGGAATACTGGTAGAAACGCCAACCGCCGACCCCGGCGATGATCAGGGCCACGACGATGAAAATCAGAAGGGAATAACGCTCCCAGAACTTGCGGAGCTGGTCGCGGCGCAAATCCTCATCAATTTCTGTAAATATCTCAGACACTTAATTTATCCCACCCGGCTTTTTGAGAAAAGGCCGCCCGGCGCTCTGTCACACGGTTCGGCGGCGATACAGTAGCGTTATGGCGGCCACAAGGCAAAGCCCAGCCGGATCAGACCGTTAACGATGGGGCGTAGACTTACTTCGCAACCTTCGGCTTGACGCCGTAAGTGTGCTCCGGCGCCGGAAACGCGCGGGAGCGTACCTCTTTGGCATAGTCCTGAATCGCCGCCTCGATGCCGGGCCCGAGATCGCCATAGCGCTTGACGAATTTCGGCACCCAGGGCGACAGGCCGAGCATATCCTCCAGCACCAGCACCTGCCCGTCGCAGGCGGCGCTCGCTCCGATGCCGATGGTCGGAATCGGAATGATTTCGGTGATCTGCCGGGCCAAAGGCTCGGCGACCGCTTCCACGACCACCGAGAATGCTCCGGCCTGCGCCACGGCGACCGCGTCGTCCTGAATCGGACCGCCCCCATTGCCGCCCTCGCCGAGCTTGAGCGCCTCCTCGCGGCCCTGCGACTTGAAGCCGCCGAGGGTGTTGATCGATTGCGGCGTGAGACCGATATGCGCCATCACCGGAATGCCGCGCGTAGCCAGAAACTCGATGGTCTCGGCCATGCGCACGCCGCCCTCCAATTTCACCGCGCCGCAATGGGTCTCTTTGAGAATGCGCGCGGCGGAATGAAACGCCTGCTCCTTCGATGCTTCATACGAGCCGAACGGCATATCCACCACGACCAGCGCCTGCTTCGATCCGCGCATCACCGCATGGCCCTGCAAGATCATCATCTCAAGCGTGACCGGAACGGTGGTTTCGAATCCATGCATCACATTGCCGAGCGAGTCTCCAACCAGAATGATGTCGCAATATTTATCGACGAGCGCAGCCGTGTGCGCGTGATAGGAAGTCAGCATCACGATCGGCTCGCCGCCCTTGCGCGCGAGCATTTCCGGCGCGGTCTTGCGCTTGGTGGCGGACTGAATGGACATAATCAAACTCCGACGACAGGAACGCCGATCACCAGCGGATGGAAAACGAAAGCCAGCGCGAGATAGGCCACGATACCGACGCCGACAGCGATCGTGTCATTCCCGATGCCACCGACCGGGATCGGCAGACTGCTCGTATCCTCGCGATGCTTGAGCGAAATCCGATCATACACCGCCCAGGCCAGCACAGAGCCGAACAGGATAATCGAGCCGAGGTCGCCATTGGCGAGCAGGTGCGCTGCCGCCCACAGCTTCACTCCCGCCAGCATCGGATGTTTCAGCGCGGTGTAGATCCGGCCGCGAATATAGGCAGCCACCACAAGGATCACCGCAGGCAGCATCAGCGCCAAGGTGATATGCCGGAAGGCTTTCGGCGGATACCAGATGTCGATCCACTCGGTCGCGCGATAGAGACTGTATCCCTTCGCGATCAGTACAATTCCAACAACAGCGATCGCGCTGTAGAGCGCCTTGTAGCCGCCCTCGCCCAGCCGCGCGAACAACGCCGCGCGGGTTTGCCGCCGCGTTGTCAGGACATGAATGCCAATAAACAGCGTCAGTCCCAGAATAAGAAGCAGGAAGCCCATGGACGATCACCCGGTCAATCCAGTTGCGTCCGGGTACCATTTTTAGGGTGCGGCACGCAATGGCAGGCCCGCATGGGCAGAAGCCCAATAGTCCGTTTCGCCGGTCTCAGTGAGTTTAGCGAGTGGCGCTTATGCCGCCTTCTTCACATCTTTGATATCGGTGAAGACGATGCCGGGCGAACGCTCGCGGGTGTAACCGAGATAGAATTCGTTCCTCGCCAGGAACACCAGATCGCCATCGACATCTTCCGCGATGCTCGAGCCGTTTGAGTTGACGAACGTATCGTAGGCCTTTCGGTCCTCGGCGGAGAACCAGCGCGCAAGCTGGAATTCGCTGATCTCGAAATCGACCGGCAACGAATACTCAGCCTCAAGCCGTGCTTTGAGCACATCGAGCTGCAACTGGCCGACGACACCGACCATCGCCGGCGAGCCGTCGCGCGGACGGAACACCTGCACCACGCCCTCCTCCGACATCTGCTGCAAGGCTTCCTTCAGTTTCTTGGCTTTCATCGCATCGCCAAGACGCACACGGCGCAGGATTTCCGGCGCGAAAGACGGCACGCCAACAAACGAGATGTCCTCGCCTTCGGTGAGCGTATCGCCGATCCGCAACGTGCCGTGATTGGGAATGCCGACCACATCGCCAGCGAAGGCTTCATCGGCGATGGCGCGATCCTGCGCGAAGAAAAATTGCGGGGCGGACAACGTCATGTTCTTGCCGGTTCGCACCAGCTTCGCCTTCATGCCGCGCGTCAGTCTGCCCGAACACAGACGCGCGAACGCGATACGGTCGCGGTGGTTCGGATCCATGTTTGCCTGAATCTTGAACACGAAAGCGCTCATCTTCGGATCGGACGCCTCGATCCTGCGCACATTGGAGTCCTGCGCACGCGGCGGCGGCGCATATTTGCCGAGCCCCTCAAGAAGATCGCCGACGCCGAAGTTGCGCAGCGCGCTGCCGAAAAACACCGGCGTCAAATGACCTTCCCGAAACGACTCGATCTCGAACGGCTTGCAAGCCTCCGAGACCAGCGCCAGTTCTTCCTTGATGGCGCCAGCATCGAGATTTTGATTGCGGCCCGCGAGTTCGGAAATCTCGATCTGCTCGGCCTGCCCGGTTTTCGCGCCGCCGCCTTCCAGCAATCGCACACCGCCGGTCGCGATGTCATAGGTGCCAAGAAAATCGCGCCCGCGTCCCACCGGCCAGGTCATCGGCGTGGTGTCGAGCGCCAGCGTCTTTTCGATCTCGTCCATCAGATCGAAGGGATCGCGGCTTTCGCGGTCC
>DASWQB010000158.1:0-6613 GCA_036398335.1 Afipia sp.
AGCACCTGCCGGTGGCGGCGGGGATCGGTGGTGGTTCGGCCGATGCGGCCGCGGCGCTGCGCCTGCTGGCGAAGTCCAACGGCCTTGCCTCGGGCGATGTGCGTCTGATGGAGGCCGCGCGCGTGACCGGCGCCGACATCCCTGTGTGTGTCGCCTCGCATGCCTGCGTCATGGGCGGCGTCGGGGAGGATCTCACGCCTTTAAGTTTCCCCGCGATGCCCTGCGTGATGGTCAACCCGCGCGTCGCGGTGCCGACCAAGGACGTGTTCGCGGGATTGCACCTGCTCAGTGGCGAATTGCGTGTCGGCCTCGCGGAAGTGCTGGAGGCAATCACGCTGCCGGAGGATGGCGCTTCGCAGGAGGAATGGATTTTTCAGCTCATCGGCGGCACCAACGATCTGGAAGCGCCCGCGCTGAAATTGCAGCCGGTGATCGGCGAGGTGCTGTCCAGCCTCCGCCAGACCGATGGCGCGCGGCTCGGCCGCATGTCGGGCTCTGGCGCGACATGCTTTGCGATCTACGACAATGCCGGGCAGGCAAAAGTGGCTGCGGACGGCATCGCGCGCAGCCAGCCGGGCTGGTGGGTGCATGCGGGGATGCTGAGTTAAGCGTGATGAAATGAGGTTCGACCAACTCCGCCGTCATTGCGAGCGGAGCGAAGCAATCCAGGGCTCCAAAGAAAAGGCTGGATTGCTTCGTCGCTGACGCTCCTCGCAATGACGATTCTACTTTTTATTTCATGCCGCTTTAGTTTCGCCCTTCACCTCTTCCCGGCGAGGAGAGGCAGAGGAGGCGGGCTTGCCGAAGCGGCGTTCCAGCCATAGCAGCGCAAAACCGAATACCGGAATGAGAATATTGGTCCAGAAAATCAGCCCGGCATTGCCCGGCGCGAAATTGTGCGCCGTGATCATCTGCTGGATATGCCCGACGGCAGCGCCGAGCGTGAATACGCCGGGGCCGATAATCGCCGCCAGCCGCAGGTCGAAGCTGCGTAATGCCGCGAGAAACCCCACGACTGCAAAGCCGAGACTGGCCATGCCCACTTCGAGCTGGAACGGGCTGTCTGCCCAGCCGATGAATCGCGCGGACATCTCGCCGAAGACGTGCATCACAAAGTTATAGAGATTGTCGACGCCGATGCTGAAGAGCACATACCAGGCGAGAAGTTTCTCCACGATCAGCGCGCGTGTGATGCCGCCTTGCGATCTTGCGAGCGCGATGAGCGAGACAACCAGGCCGATCAGAAAAAACGTGAACGAATAATTGGACAGAAAAAAAGTGATCGCCGCTCTGATGATGTCAGCCATTGGTGGCCTTCAATGTTTCCGCGATCTCATTGACCTCATCCGAGCGCGATTAATTTGATCGTGCGAGACAGAACGCGACCACCTGTTCCAGCGCGCTTTTCATCGGCGAGGATGGAAACAGCGCCAGCGCGTCCACCGCCATCGCGCCGTAATGCTGGGCGCGGTGCATGGCGTCTTCCAGCGTGCGGTGCTTGGCCATCAAGCCGATGGCGTGGTCGAGATCGTTGTCCGCGATCTCGCCCCGCTCCAGCGTACGTATCCAGAATTCGCGCTCCACATCGTTGCCGCGCCGGAATGCCAGCACCACCGGCAGCGTGATCTTTCCCTCGCGGAAATCGTCGCCGGTATTCTTGCCGAGCTTGGTGGCCTTGCCGCCATAGTCCAGCACGTCATCGACAAGCTGGAAGGCGATGCCGAGATTCATGCCGAAGGCGCGGGACGCGGTCTGCTCGGCCTTGGGCCGGTTGGCAATCACCGGGCCCACTTCGCTTGCGGCGGCGAACAGTTCAGCCGTTTTGCCGCGCACCACCGCGAGATATTCGTCTTCGGTGGTGGCGGTGTTCTTGGCGGCGGCCAGCTGCATCACCTCGCCCTCGGCGATGGTGGCGGCGGCGGAGGAGAGGATATCGAGTGCGCGCAGCGATCCGACCTCGACCATCATGCGGAATGCCTGCCCGAGCAGGAAATCACCCACAAGAACGCTGGCCTCGTTGCCCCACAGCATGCGGGCGGACAATTTGCCGCGGCGAAGTTCGCTCTCGTCCACAACATCGTCATGCAGCAGCGTGGCGGTGTGCATGAATTCGACGGCGGCGGCGAGCTTGATGTGCCCCTCGCCGGTGTAGCCGGCAAGCTGCGCCATCGCCAAGGTGAGCATGGGCCGCAAACGCTTTCCACCCGAGGAAATCAGGTGGTTGGCGACCTCCGGGATCATGGTAACTTCCGACCCGGTCCGCGACAGGATGGTGGCGTTGACGCGCTCCATGTCGTCGGCCACAAGCCCGACAAGCTGGTCGATCGACGGCATCGAGTGGCTCTCGAAGGGAACAATGACTGCCACGTTAGTACCCACTTTCTGAAGTTCGTAATCCATCTCAGCACCCGTTACACGAACTTCAGAAAGTGATGGGTGCTAACAAGTTTATGAGTCCAGGATCGCTTTCTATTGGAAGTTTCTGACCGGACTCGTAGCTTGTGCTGCAGAAACTTCCAATAGGCGGTCCTGGTACCCTGTATCCGGATTGGAACTTCACCGACAATAGAAACTGCGGCGGCGCACGGCAAGTGCGGCAAGGCCAAGTTATTTTTGCGCCATTGTTGAAGATAGGACAGGAGTGCGATAGTGCGCGAATTATTGCGGACCAATGACGTCGTTCTCGTTTCGGCGGTCGGCGCGCTGCTTGACGGCGCCCACATCGAGCACCTCCTGCTCGACAGCAATATGAGTATTCTCGAAGGCTCGCTCGGCATCATTCCCCGCCGCATTCTCGTCCATGAGGATGACAATCTTGCCGCGCGGCGTCTGTTGACCGATGCCGGGCTTGGACATGAATTGCGGGATGACAGATAAGCGCGTGGTGTTCCATTTGCCGGACGATATGAGCGAGGACGCGTTTCTGGGCGGGGCGTTGCGCCTGCGCCAATTCAAGCGCGGGCACCGCGCCGGGCACGACGCCATCCTGCTTGCCGCCGCGACATCCGCGCGGCCGGGGGATCGCGTGGTGGAATTCGGCACCGGAGCGGGTGCCGCCGGTCTCGCGCTGGCGCGGCGCATCCCGGGCGTCGATCTGGTGCTGGTGGAGATCGACAGCGCGCTGGCGGATCTTGCGCGGGACAATGCGGCGCTGAACGCGATCCCCGCAAATGTCGTCACACTGGATGTTACGGCGTCCGCCGAGGCATTCGCGCAGGCGGGCCTGCCGCCGGACAGCGCTGACGCCATACTGATGAACCCGCCCTTCAATCCGGCGTCCCGTCATCAGACC
This sequence comes from Afipia sp., assembly GCA_036398335.1. Taxonomy (GTDB): domain Bacteria; phylum Pseudomonadota; class Alphaproteobacteria; order Rhizobiales; family Xanthobacteraceae; genus Afipia. Next base: position 3,293 of record DASWQB010000158.1, read on the forward strand.
TCGCCGGATGCCGGGCGGGCGGCCGCGCATATAGACTCAGGGGAAACTCTGGAGCGATGGATTCATGCCGCGCGGCGGCTTCTCAAACCGAAGGGCGCGCTGACGCTGATCTGGCGCGCGGAGGGGCTTGGGGACGTGCTGACATTGCTGGGCCGGGGATTCGGCGGGATCGGCGTGACCCCGGTCTATTCGGATCCCACATCCGCCGCGATCCGGGTCCTGGTGCGGGCGGCCAAGGGCAGCCGTGCGCCGATGGAGCTTTTTCCGCCTCTGGCGCTTAACGATCAGGCCGGTCAGCCGACTTCGCGCGCACGTGCGATACTGGCGGGGCAGTCCCCACTGATGGCGGGGGGCGAAGCTATCTAGGATCACCCCGAAAGGGATCATCCAAAGCGGGCAATCGCCCAAAAAAGGTATCTGGTGCTTAGTGAGGAAGCGATTCCGGCGCCTTTTCCGGGATCGAAGTGAAACGAATGGCAGTGAACAGGGCACCGACCAGCAGCATCAGAAGATATATCTTCATATCCGAACCTTCCGGCTGCGCCATTGCAGCCTATAGAATGCTGCAAAGCAAAATGCGTACCACCATGCCGTTAATGGCATGTCACCGATAATAAATCGTTACTGTGAAAGGCGTTCCGATGGCGGATGAAGGCAGCGATAACATTGGCTTGATCGGGTGGCTGCGGAGCCTTTTGCCGGCGCGGCTGCGGGGCGGGGCGGTGGTCCCCGTGGTGCGCCTGTCGGGCACAATCGGCGCGGTGACGCCGCTGCGGCCGGGTTTGTCCCTTGCGGGGGTGACCAAAACCCTGGAACGGGCCTTTGCCACCAAGGGCGCGAAAGCCGTGGCGCTGGTGATCAATTCGCCGGGCGGCTCGCCGGTGCAGTCGCACCAGATTTACGCGCGCATCCGCCAGCTCGCCCTTGAGAAGAAAATCCCGGTGCTGGTGTTCGTGGAGGATGTCGCGGCGTCCGGCGGCTACATGATTGCCTGCGCGGGCAACGAGGTTTTCTGCGACGTGTCCTCGATCCTGGGCTCGATCGGCGTGGTCGGCGGCACGTTCGGCTTTACCGAACTCATCAAGAAGGTCGGCATCGAGCGCAGGGTCTATACGTCGGGCGCGAACAAGTCGCAGCTCGATCCGTTCCTGCCCGAAAACCCCGACGACGTCACGCGGCTGAAAGCCATCCAGCGCGACATTCACGACAGTTTCATCGATCTTGTGAAGGGCAGCCGCGGTTCGCGCCTCAACGGCGAGGACGATTATCTGTTCACCGGCGAATACTGGGCTGGCGCGCGGGCGGTGAAGCTCGGCCTTGCCGACGGCATCGGCGATCTGCGCACCGTTTTGCGCGCGCGCTATGGCGAGAAGGTCCGCACCCCCATGATCGCCCCGCCCACGGGCCTGTTGTCAAATCTGACGGGAAAGAAATCCGGCGCCGGCGCGATGATAAGTGCCACGGGTTTTGCCGACGATGTGATCTCGGCGCTGGAGACGCGCGCGCTCTGGGCGCGTTACGGTCTTTAATCGGACAGGAAAGCGAAGAGGACGGGAATGCCTCCACTTATTCTGATTTTTGCGGGCATCGTCGGCGGCGCGGCGCTTTTGCGATTAGCGGCGAAGGAAGCGCGGCGGATCAACCGTGAACTGGACGAGACGCGCCAGCGCGATCTCGATAAGGGTGACGTGACCACGCTTCATCGCGACCCGCAGTCCGGCACATACCGGCCGAATTGAACTTCTTTCGGTGTCTCATGATGGGAAAGGAGGCAGGTTGTCTCGGATTTTCGTTGCCTGTCATTGCCGGGCCTGACCCGGCAATCCATCTCTTGTGATGATGGATGCGCGGGTCACAGGCGCACGGAAGCGACGCCGTTCTGCGAACGGCTATGACCGCGCATGACGATTGCGGTGAGGACTGACTCAGCGCGAAATCTTGACGTCGCTGCGCACGAGCGCGAGGAGCGAGAGCGCGACAAACCCCGCGCCGATCATTTCAAACATGTCCATGGTTCGGCCTTTCCGCGCAGCGGTTGAGAGAAAAGCGGGCCGGCCTCGCGCCGGTCTTCTCGTTCTGTCCATGAGTGTTAGCCGCGCAGTTCCTAACGGAATCCGTTGCATTTGATCGGCGCTGAATCTGGGGTTAACAGGACGTTGGGATTGATGGTTTACGCGCCAGTGTGCCAATCCGAAATTCACCGGAATTCCCGCATCGCGCAGCGAAATAAAGCGGCCCGGCGAACCGTCCCATTGCGCTCGTTCGCCTTGATTCCGCAGGGGCGCACCGATACGGTCCCGGCACATTTCGACCCCGGCAAATCCAGACTTGCGAATCCCGACATCATGGACTCTGTGCCCGACCACATGCGGCCTGAAAAATCGTTTCAGGGCCTGATCCTGACGCTGCAGCGTTACTGGGCCGATTACGGCTGCGTGATCCTGCAACCCTATGACATGGAAGTCGGCGCGGGCACCTTTCATCCGGCAACCACGCTGCGCGCGCTCGGCCCCAGGCGGTGGAACGCTGCCTATGTGCAGCCCTCGCGCCGACCGAAGGACGGGCGCTATGGCGAGAACCCGAACCGGCTCCAGCATTATTATCAGTTTCAGGTGATCCTGAAGCCGTCGCCGATCGACATTCAGGACCTGTATCTGAAATCGCTCAAGGCCATCGGTGTCGATCTGGCGCTGCACGATGTGCGTTTCGTCGAGGACGATTGGGAAAGTCCTACGCTCGGCGCGTGGGGCCTCGGCTGGGAGTGCTGGTGCGATGGCATGGAAGTCTCGCAGTTCACTTATTTTCAGCAGGTCGCAGGTCAGGAGTGCGCGCCGGTCGCGGGCGAACTCACTTACGGTCTCGAGCGTCTTGCGATGTATGTGCAGAGCGTCGATCGCGTTTACGATCTGAACTTCAATGGCCGTGAGGGCGCCGACAAGGTCACCTATGGCGATGTGTTCCTGCAGGCCGAGCAGGAATATTCGCGGCACAATTTCGAACACTCCGACACCACGATGCTGTTCGAGCAGTTCAAGATGGCCGAAGGCGCATGCCGCAAATATCTTGAGGCGGGCTGGGAAGGTGGCAAGAAGGAGCGTCATTTGATGGCGCTACCGGCCTATGACCAGTGCATCAAGGCCAGCCACGTGTTCAATCTGCTCGATGCGCGCGGCGTGATCTCCGTCACCGAGCGGCAGAGCTACATCCTGCGCGTCCGCGAGCTTGCCAAAGCCTGCGGTGAGGCATGGGTGCACACCGAGGCGGGCGGGGCGGGATGAACAGCGCGGTGTTTATTCTTTACCCTCTCCTTGAGGGGGAGGG
>DASWQB010000159.1:0-31040 GCA_036398335.1 Afipia sp.
AATACCGGCCGCATCCGCGACCAGTGGCACACCATGACCCGCACCGGGCTCAGCCCTCGGCTTGGCCAACATCTGCCCCAGCCTTTCGTGGAAATTCATCCCGACGATGCAGCACAGGCCGGGATCGCAGATGGTGGGTTCGCACGTGTCGCGACCGATCTCGGACAATGCGTTCTCAAAGTCGTTGTCAGCGAGCGCCAGCAGCGTGGCATGCTGTTCGCGCCGATCCACTGGAGCGACGAGACATCGTCCTTCGCGCGGGTCGGCGCGCTGGTGGCGCCATTTACCGATCCTTATTCCGGCCAGCCCGAGAACAAAGCAACACCTGCGGCGGTTGAGGCTCATCACTACGCGCAGCGTGGATTTGTGCTGTCACGCAAGCCCATAGTCCTTCCAAAGGGTGTCTGGTGGGCGCGCGTTGCGGTCAGCGGCGGTTACGGCTATCTGCTTGCCGGCAACGCCAGACCCGAAAGCTGGCAGGATTGGATTGAAACCACAAACGATCAACTGGAGTTCGCCGAATATTTCGATCTGTCGCAAGGAATCTATCGCGCTGCGACGTTCGCGGGTGAGCGGCTCGATTTGTGTCTGTTCGTCGAGCCTTCGGCAGATACGACCGATTGGGACGCGGCCAGGGCGCTGTTCGCCGAAGACGCGCTCAGCGACGATCAGCGCCGCAGCCTTCTTTCCGGCAAGAGCATGGACGGTCTTGCCAATGCCGGGCCTATTGTCTGCGCGTGCTTCGGCGTTGGGCGCAACACGATCTGCGATGCGATCGCAGCGGGCGCTAAGTCTCATATCGAGATCGGCGTACAGCTCAAGGCAGGCACCAATTGCGGCTCCTGTATTCCAGAATTGAAGCGGCTATTGGCACAGACACCTTCCAATACGATGGAGCAGCACGCACTCGCCACCGCGGCGAGCTAGCCGAAAGGAATGATCTGAATATTTGCGCGTTCCAGCGCGCTGCGTACCTTGCGTGCGATCGCGACCGCGCCCGGCGTGTCGCCGTGAATGCACAGCGTGTCGATGGGCATCTTGACGATTTTCCCCGACACGGACGTGACGGCCTGATCCTGAACCATCCGCACCACGCGCTGCGCAATCTCTTCAGCATCGTGCAACACGGCGCCTGGCCTGTTGCGCGAGACAAGCTGCGCATCATCTTCATAAGCACGATCCGCAAAAACCTCGTTGGCCAGTTTTAACCCGGCGGCTTCTCCTGCTCGCATCAGCGCGCTGTTCGGCAGCACGACGAAATACAGATCGCGATTGACTGCTTTTATCGCCGTTGCAATAGCACGCGCCGTCATGTCATCCGCGCAGCCGACGTTCGACAGCGCGCCATGCGCTTTGACATGCGTCACCTTGTAACCGGCCACCGCCGCAACCGCCGACAGCGCGCCGATCTGATAGGCGACCAAAGCCTCGATCTGTGAAGAGGAGAGGCCCTTTATCGGGGTGCGGCCGAAATTTTCGCGGTCATGATAGCTCGGATGCGCACCGATCCGCACACCGCGCTGTTTCGCCAATTGAGCCGTACGAAGCATCATGTCCTGATCGCCGGCATGAAAGCCGCACGCAACGCTGGCGCTTGAGACGATACCAAGCAACGCCTCGTCGTCGCCGATGCCTTCGCCAAGATCGCAGTTCAAATCGACTTTCATTTCATTTTTCTTTCGTTCCGGGCATATCTTGGACCATGCCGGGCAGGATATCGATCAGCTTCCGAAATTCACGGGTCTGTGCTTGCGCCTCTTCAATACTTACGGCCGTAAATCGAAACGGCCGTCCGAACCGCATCTGCGCGAACCGGCCGAGATCGGCGCTGACAATGGTGGCGATTTTCGGATAGCCGCCCGTGGTGCCGCGATCCTTCATGAGCACGATGGGCTGGCCGTTGCCAGAGACCTGGATACTGCCATCCACCGTACCATCGGAGACGATATTGTGGCCGTGAGCGTGAACGAGCTTTGCGCCTTCGAGTCTGTAGCCCATGCGGTCGCTGCTCGACGAAATGCGCCATTCGGTGTCGAGAAATGTTTTGCATGCTTCGCCGAACTCATCGTCCTGCGGGCCCATGACAACGCGAATGGCGTCCGCCGGCGTCACCGGACGCTCGAACCTTCGCTCATGCAACTTCAAAACAGCGGTGCCGACCTCGATCCGGTCGCCGTTCCTGAGCGGGCGCGGGTAGGGGCTGCCAAGGCCCGCCCGCGCATTGACCGACAGGCTGTCGAACACCGGCTCGCCTGCGATGCCGCCTTCAACGCCGAGATAGCCGAACACGCCATCGCGCGCCGCGCCGAGGGTGACACGCTCGCCATCTGCCACCAGAATCGAATTGTACATTCGTTTGCCATGACCGTTCACATCCACCGCGCGGATTGCTCCGGTCACCGCAACGCGAACCAATCCCCGCGCGGCAAAAATCGCGCCTTGCGGGCCGATTTCAACAGCGGCGGAGAATGGTGCATTTCCGACGAGCGCGTTGGCGGCGGCAAGCGCCAGACGATCCATCGCGCCGCTCGGCACTAGGCCATATCGCTGCATGCCAAATCGCCCGGCGTCCTGAATAGAGGTGGCTATTCCGGCGGAAATCACTTCGAGTATGCTCATGACACGATCAGTTCCGCGACAGGCTCGCCGCGCTCGGCGGCGCGGTCGAGCTGGTCGAACTCGGACGCCTTGATGGGCACGAATGTGACCCGATCGCCTGGCTCCATCAGAAAGACCGGATCGCGGCGCGGGTGAAATGTCCGCACCGGGGTGCGGCCAAGGAGATGCCAACCGCTCGGTGCGGCGAGGCACTGCACGCAAGCCTGCACCCCGCCGATCGAGATCGTGCCCGCAGGCGTGTGTGGTCGCGGGCTTGTCCGCCGGGGCGTGGCGATTAAGGGATCGAGGCCGCTGAGATAGGCAAATCCCGGCGTGAAACCGATCATGGCGACGAGATAATCGCCGCCTGAATGACGCGCGATCAGTTCGCTGGTGGAGAGATCATGAGCGCGCGCGACCTCGTCGAGATCGATGCCGTAGTCGCCGCCATACACCACAGGCACGCGCCAGCGGCGAATGGTTTTGGCTTCGGTCGCAGCCGACCCGACCAGAGACAGAATACTTTTCGACAGCTCCGCAAATCCGATTCGGACCGGGTCGTAATGGACGAGTAGCGAGCGATAGGTCGGCACCGTTTCGCTCACGCCGTCGATCGCGTTGTCCGCGAGCGTCCGGTCGAGCGCGAGCACACTGCGATTGGCTTCGGCATCGATTGCGCGGGCGAATTCCACGGTGAGGGCGGCATCGCCGCTTGGCAGAATCCGTGGCGGATGGAGGACGGTCATAGCGCAACGATGCAGCGGGGCGCGCGATGCGTCCAGCATTTTGCGGTGCTTGCGGTCCGACATCGCTTTGAGAATTCGCGGCCAGGAAAGCTGCGAATGTCAAATCCACTCCACTAGCGCATCTGGTCGCTTGGGGTCCGACGCCAGCCAACCACAGTGGCTTCGACCACGGCGCCGGAAATAGTGTTGCGCCACGCGCCATCGATCCATCGGCAGGTGAAGGGGAGCTGATAGGTCCCGCTTTTGTCTTCGCAAAGGACCTGAACGGCTTCCTCATCCGACGGAAAGCCATCGCCATTGAACTCAGCCAGCCGCTGTGCGCGTGTCGCCATGAATTACCTCGTCCCACCGCGCAAACGCGCGGCGGCCTGTTTCCGTTCCCGCATGTGTGGAAAGTTGTTCCCTAGGGAACAATCGCCGTTTCTACACGATACATGGGAGTTTCGAATATCGGGGCAAGCATTGGTTTACGGCTTGAGGCCGACAATTCCTCCGCAAACATGGAGGATAACCTATGTTTTTGCTCATCGTGGCCTTACTTGGCGCCGCAGGTGTCTTCTTCCTGGCCGGTGCCACGCAAAATTCCGGCTGGTGGTGGTCCTATGAACTGTGCCACCAGGGCGCGATCTTTTGTGAGCATCCAAGCTGGATCCTGATCGCTGCCGGAATCGCGATTCTGTTCGCGATGATACGAACCATGTCCGAGGCATGAATCGGGCCGCTGGGCCGACAGCCGCTGGAGGACATGCCTTATCCGCTGCATCTCAGTCGGCGCGGCGCGGTTATTATTGACGCCATAATTTCAAATGAAATCATGTTCTTATCATGAGATGATAAAGTTGCGTCGAATATGCGCGTTTGCACGGTCTAATCAATAAGCGGGCGCAGACCCAAGTTTATCCCCGCGCCCCAAGCCATCTGTTGACGCACGCTCCGGGGAAATGACAAAGGTTTCCATGGCCTCTGGGAACCTTTTCTTTCGGCGAATTGGCAGACTGGCGCGCCGCTTCGGCTATGCGCGGCTTCTGTGCCTTTTTCTGCTTCCCGCAGTTGTCGGTCTTCGGGTCTGGGACCCGCGGCCGGTGGAAGAACTGAGGCTAAGGATTTTCGATACCTATCAGCTGATCCACCCGCGCGAGACGACGCAGCGCCCCGTCGTCATCATCGATATCGATGAAAAAAGCCTCGCCAAATTCGGACAATGGCCGTGGCCGCGCACCCGTGTCGCCGACATGGTGCAACGGCTGAACCATCTTGGCGCCGCCGCCATCGCGTTCGACATCGTGTTCGCCGAGGCGGACCGGTTATCGCCAAACCTTGCGGCCGACAGTTTTCGCGACATCGACGAGGCGACCAGCCGCCACTTGCGCTCGCTGCCAAGCAACGATCAGGTCCTCGCCGATGTCATCAGGAAAGCCCCCGTGGTGCTGGGCGAGTCAGGCCTGCCATATGTCGTGGAGCAGCCGGCGATAAAGTTGCCGCTCACCGGCCTCGCCACGCTCGGCGGCGATCCGGAGCCTTTCCTGCTCAATTTTCCCGGGCTGCTCCGCAACGTTCCCGTTCTGGAGGAGGCAGCGCCTGGGCGCGGACTATTCACCATCCGCACCGAGCGTGACGGCATCGTGCGCCGCGTGCCCGTGATCATGATGGCACAGGGCAATCTGATGCCGTCGCTGACCTTCGAGATGCTGCGCGTGGTGACAAAGGCCGACACCATTCTGGTCAAATCGGACGACGCCGGCGTGAAAAGCGTCGGTGTGCCGGGCTTTGAAATTCCGACCGACCGCAACGGCCAGCTCTGGGTGCATTTCGCCAAGCACGACAATGCGCGCTATGTCTCCGCCCTCGATTTGCTTGAAGGGCGTGTCGGAGCGGATCTGATCGCGCAACGGCTGGTCCTGATCGGCACCTCCGCGGTCGGGCTGCTCGACGTGAAAACGACGCCGCTCGACCCGGTGATGCCGGGCGTCGAGGTGCATGCGCAGGTGCTGGAGGCCGCGTTGACCGGGCAGGTGCTGTCGCAGCCAAACTACGCCATCGGTGCGGAATTGCTGGCTGCGATTTTGTTTTCGATCGCCATCATCTGGCTCGCGCCCATTCTCAGCCCGCTGGCGCTACTTGCTTTCGGCGCGGTCGTCGTCGCGCTGCTGATCGGCACATCCTGGTATTTTTTCGTTTATGAAAAACTGTTGATCGATTTCACATTTCCGCTGGTGGCCAGCACCGCGATCTATTTGACGCTGGTTTACAGCAGTTACGTGAATGAACAGCGCCAGCGCCGCCGCATCCGTTCGGCCTTCAGCCAGTATCTTTCTCCCGCGCTGGTCGAACAACTCGCGCAGTCTCCTGAAAAGCTCAAACTTGGCGGCGAAGAGCGGGACATGACGATCATGTTCAGCGACGTGCGCGGCTTCACCAGCATTTCCGAATCCTACAAGCACGATCCGCAGGGTCTCACCTCGCTGATGAATCGTTTCCTCACCCCGTTGACCAACGCCATTCTGGACCGGCGGGGCACCATCGATAAATATATGGGCGACGCCATCATGGCATTCTGGAATGCACCGCTCGACGATACCGGGCACCAGATCAATGCCTGCGAGGCGGCGCTGGATATGCTCGACCGTATCGAGGTCCTCAACGCCGAGCGCGCAAGCGAGGCTGCGTCCGAGGGTAAGCCCTTTATCCCGCTCAATGTCGGCATCGGCCTGAACACAGGCACTTGCGTGGTTGGGAACATGGGATCGAACCTGCGGTTCGACTATTCCGTACTCGGCGACAGCGTGAATCTGGCATCCCGTCTCGAGGGCCAATCCAAATCCTACGGCGTGCCGATCATCGCAGGATCACGCACGGCGATGGCGGCGAAAGACAGGTTCGCCATTCTGGAACTGGACTACATCACCGTGAAGGGCAAGAAAGAGCCCGAAGTCATCTACGCGATCACGGGGCGCGAGGACATGGCGGCGTCCGTCAGCTTTCAGCGTGTCCGAAATCTGAGTATCGAAATGCTGGCCTGCTATCGTAGTCGCGACTGGGATGGAGCGTTGCTGGCAATTGAAAAAGCCCGCGCTGCCGACGAAACACATCGTTTCAGATTGCTTTACGAGCTTTATGTCGAAAGAATCAACACATTCAAGCAATCGCCTCCGCCCGCCGATTGGGATGGGGTGTTTGCATTGACGACGAAATAAATGGACGGAGGGAGCAAAGCCCCCCGCCGCCTAAACCACATTTCGCGTTTTGTCTCTGGAAATGTGCGGTTGCAATCGGCGAATAATATTGGACATATTTGCTCTTGCCGATTCAGTTTCCGTCCGCATCACTTTGGTTTGTATCAGGCGTTCTTGATGTCAGAAAACAGAATGACGGTGCGGTTCTGGGGCGTACGCGGCAGCATTCCCTGTTCTGATTTTGTCACACAGCGTTATGGCGGCAATACATCGTGTGTCGAAGTGCGCTGCGGCGATCACCTTCTGATTTTCGACGCAGGCTCAGGGCTTCGTCCGCTCGGGGCGTCGCTGGGAAAACAGTTGGCCGACGTCGATCTGTTTCTCAGCCATTGCCATATTGATCATCTGATCGGGTTGCCGTTCTTCGCGCCAATTTTCATTCCCGGTCGCCGCGTTCGATTGTGGGCCGGAGGTTTGCAGCAATCCGGAGGATTGAAAGCCGCCGTCGATAAAATGATGAGTTTTCCGCTTTTTCCGATCGGCTCCGATGCGGCAAAAGGCATTGCCTCGTTCAACGATTTTTCCCGTGGTGACGTTTTAACGCCGCGCGACAATATCGTCATTCGCACCGCTACGCTGGATCATCCCGGCGGCGCGACCGGCTACCGGATCGAGTATGGCGGGCGAGCCATGTGTTATTTGACCGACAATGATTTCGGTAGCGGTGCGCTTGACCCCGCGCTTCTCGCGCTTGCGAAAGAGGCGGCGCTTGTCATCACCGATGCGGCCTATACCGACGAGGAGTTGCCGGAGCACGAGGGCTGGGGGCATTCAAGCTGGCAGCAGGCGATCCGCTTTGCCGATGCGGCCAACGTCAAGACGCTGTGCCTCTTTCACCACGATCCCGACCACGACGATACATTTATGGATGGAATCGCGGCGGAGGCCGACAAAGCGCGTCCGGGGACGCTGGTCGCCCGCGAGGGGCTCGTCATCGATCTGTAGGGCTCTCAGAGATTTGAAAAGCGCAAATCCTGCGAGGTGCGCCGCAACCGGCGCGCGAACTCAAGCGCGAGATTGCGAAGGATGCGTGACGCCAGAATCGGATGATCGTTCAAAAGCGTTTCGAAACCGGCACGTGAAAGCTCAAAGCAAACCACATCCTCGTCCGCCACGATGGTGGCTGAACGCGGTCCGGATTCGATTAAAGCCATTTCGCCGACCGTCGTCCCGCGCCCCAGACTCGCGATCCTGCGTTCTTCGCCGCTCTCGGCGGTAATCCGGACGCTGACACTGCCTTTCAGGATAAGCCACATCCGGTCACCGGCATCACCCTCGCGGCACAGCGTTTCGGCGCGCTTGAAGTCGCGGCGGACCAGCACTTTCTCAAGTTCTGCCATTTCATCGGCTGGTAGGCCGTGGAAAAAATCGGTCTGGTCAAACGGCAATGGCGGGGCGTCGGGACGTCCGCCCGTGTGGTGCCCAAGCAGATAGTCCTCGCTCCATTCCAGCGCGGTGTCCAAATCCTGCGTCAACGGCCGAACATCGGGACGAGGGCCGAGGGCATGGCCTATAATGGCTGCCGGCGCCGGACGGACATTGCAAAGAACAAGCCGTTTGCCGCGTTCGCGGCTTTTGTCGAATAGCGAGCGGATAACGTGTGCCCCTGAAATATCCAGATCGGATACACCGCGCATGTCGAGCACGACGACATCGGCCTCGTTGTAGAGTTGTTTGACCCTTCGCGAGAGACTGTCGGCATTGCCGAAGAACATCGCGCCCTCAAGCGCGAGCACCATGCGGTGCGAAGCCAGTTTCTGCAGTAGCTCCTGATCTTCCAGCGGACGAATACGCTTGGAAAAAATTTCGTTGCCGGTGAAGCTGCGGCGGATCAGTGGCCGGCTCATGTTGATGATGAAAATGAGCCCGGACAATACAAAGCCAACGATCACACCGGCGACCACGGATTTGAAAACGGTAAAGCCCATCACCACCAGCACGATCAGGAGGTCGTTGATGGCGTGCCGGCGCACCAATGGTGCATCCTTACGAAACACGTCGGAGATCAATTGAAGATTCCAGCGGTCAAACAGGATCACGCCTATCACCAGAAGCACGGCGACGAACACCACGCGCGGCAATTCAGCAATCAGTCCGGACAGAAAAAAGGTTGCGACGATCAGGCTGAGACCCGCAACCACGCCGGTGAAGCGGGTGCGCCCGCCGAGCCGGAAAGCGATCAGAAGCGCGGAGGGTATAGCCGAACCACCGACGCCGCCGACCAGCGCCGATGCGCAATTCGCAATTCCCTGCGCCGACAAATCGCGCACGGGATGAACCTCAACGTCGGCAAGATTTTGCGCGGCCCGATAGGCCAGGAGACTTTCGACAGTGGAAATAATCGCAAGCACGATCGAGACAACGAGAATATCCGGCAGCACGGAGATCAGCAGCGCATCCGGCGCACCGGTTATCAGCGGCAGCAGAGGGGAGGGCGGCGGGAAAGCAATGTTCAGCTGGCCGATGGTTGGGCCGAGATCGAGGTTCGAAAAACCGGTCACCGCGTAATAGGACGCCGTTCCGAACAGGAAACCGGCGAGCGAGCCGGGAATTTTTTGGATCAACGAGGGCAGCTTCGCGCGGCCCGCGATCGACGAATAATTCAAAATGAACAGTCCCAAGAGAACGGCGAACAACAGCATGGCCGGATGATCCGGCGACACTACCGCCACCCCGGAAAAACGGTTTGACCTGGGACAGAATGGTCAGTGCGCCGACGCCGTTGAGCAGTCCGGTAAGGACTGGATGCGGTGCGAATTTGATGACGCCCGCCACGCGGAATATGCCAAATAAAATCTGCCAGATGCCGGCGAGCAGGAGGCACAATGTCACCGCGGTGATGATCAGCGGGGGATGACCGGCCAGCGCCTTGTTGCCGACAAGTGTTGCGGTCAGGCCGGCCTGCACCAGCGCCATGCTGACGCGGCCTGTGGTGATGATGAATGAGGATGTTGCCAGCAGCGCGACAAGCACGCCGACCACTGCGCCACCGTAAAGGCCCGCTGCGGCGCCGGCTGCAACGTAATTCGGGCCAAGCGGCGCATATACCAGAAGACCGCAGGCCGTGGACAGCGGCAGGCAGACAAGGCCGACCATCAGGCCCGCGCCGACCTCCGATGACCAATGCGGGTTGGGCCGATGAGGCAGGGTGGTTTGAGGCACTTGGAATTCTTGCGTCGGAGAGAATCGGCAGTTCTGATAACTGTTTACCGATGTGGCTAACAGTCAATTCCTGATTGTGATTATGACACGGCGCCGAAGGACGCATTTTCCTGTGCGCGGCGCTTGGCCTCGACGTCGATCGCATCCGCAAGCTGGGGATGGCGCGCCATCAGTGCGCGAAAATCCACCAGATCAAGCACCAGCAATGTGGCTGAGGTCACGGTCATAACATTGGCGGTACGGAGCCTGCTTCCGAGCAGTGCCAGTTCACCAAAGAACGAGCCAACACCGAGCCGGATGCACTTGGTCGGCAATTCGACCTCGACCTCGCCGGCCGCCACGAAATACATACAGTCGCCGACCTGGCCTTGGCGGACGACGGTCGTTCGTGCCCGCATGTCCACCCGCCGCAGCAGGCTCGTGACATCAGCCAGTGTCGCCGGGCTGAGCGCGGCAAAAAATGGCACCTTGCCGAGAGTTTCCCAGGTCTGAATGAAGTTATGGCGGCGGTTTTCAGCGGCAAAGCCGGTCGCCAGAATACCCGCCCAGAGCCCGAATACGCCCAGACCGCAGATCATCAAAACAGCGGCGATGAGGCGGCCTGCAGGGGTCACCGGCACCACGTCGCCATAGCCTGTCGTGGTCAAGGTCACGACTGCCCACCAGAGTGATGCGGGCACGCTGCCGAAAACACCGGGCTGCACGTCTCGCTCCAGAACATGGATCAGCACCGCCGCCAGAACCAGCACGATCAGAAACAGGAAAGCCACGCTTGAAAGAGGAGCGGCTTCGCGCACCACCACGCGGCGGAGGTGGCGCAAGCCAGGGATGTTCGGCATCGGCTTGAGCAGCCACGCCACCGCGCACAATGAAGCGGTTTGGTAATCGGCGCCGGCAAGCCCGGCCAGCGGGACAGCGAGTGCGCTTACGGCATCGATCAGTCCTTGCGGGGACAATGCGTAGGACGCGCCTTGCCCGAGCCGGATCGCATGGAGCAGCCGCACCAGCCACTCCCAGCAGAAAAACACCACGCACGCGAACAGGACAATCTCGGTCCACCACCGCTGCCCCTCGGGGTTGGCGGTCATGGCCGGGATCAGCATGGTTGAAAGCCCGGCGGCGACGGCAAGATAGGTCGCGCCCCGGCGCTGGCCGGCAATAACGCCGGCGGCGAAGTCCGCGAACGCGACTGAGAGCGATTGTGACATGATCGTTTGGTAGACGCTGGTACCGGGTGTTAACAATTTTAGGGGACATCTCGTCCCGACGGCAACGTGCCTCTGCGGAAGGCGGCCGTCAACGCGGATGCCATGTCAGTTTGGGGCGAAGTAACCGTGTCGCGGGGATTTGCTGGCGTCCGCAGGTGACTTAGACGCTGAAAACCGCTTCAATCGCTGGCAGACTTATGGCTTAACGCGTCGTCACAGCGTTGCTGTGTGTGGCTGTCGCAACAACATTCATCGGGTTGGCATCACATGGATATGTCAGGGATTGCATCCGGCGCTGGCGGCCTGATCGCATCGGCCTTCGTCGTCGCCGGTTACACCATGCGGACGATGATTCCGCTGCGTATTTTCGGCATTTTGACCAATGTCGTTCTGATCCTCTACGCACTTCCGCATCACAACTACCCGATCGTCGCGCTGCATTCGATTCTATTGCCGCTCAATGCCTATCGCTTGCGTGAAATGCTCATGCTGGTGCGCAACGTGAAGAAGTCGGTCAGCGGCAATCTGTCGATGGAATGGCTGCGTCCGTTCATGACCGAGCGCCGCTGCAAGGCCGGCGAGGTGCTGTTCTACAAACACGAAACCGCGACCGAGATGTTCTACATCGTCAACGGACGATTTCACCTGGTCGAATCCGGCATCGAGCTTCCCACCGGCGCGATCGTTGGCGAACTCGGCATGCTTTCACCCAACAACAAACGTACCCAGACGCTGGAATGCATCGAGGATGGGCTGGTGCTGGGCGTGACCTATGCCAAGGTCGAGGAGCTTTACGTCCAGAACCCCGAATTCGGCTTCTACTTTCTGCGGCTGGTCAGCGCCCGGCTGTTTCAGAATGTCGGGCGTCTCGAAACGCAGCTTGCCGAGACCCTGGCGAGGACCGCTTCGTGAAACTTCCTGTTCCGATAAGGCTGCTCAAGGAGCGCTATTTCGGCGAAGCGTCACGCAATGTCTGGGTTGCGAAAAATCGTCTGGACGATCTGGCCCCGCGTCTGCCGCCGAACGTCGCCGCCGTCGTCAGCGGGGCTGTACCCGTCCTGGTGGACTATCAGGACCCGGACTATGCGCTGCTGTATCTGGAGCGCATCGAACGGCATCTGGGCGCTCCCGGTTTCGATCCTGCAACGCTTGCCGCGGTCGCGCAGCGTATGCTGGTACGGATGCAATATGAGGACCCCATTCGCGTGGCGCAGGTGACGGTGAAAGACGCCGGCGGCATGAACGCGCTGCCGAACCCGTCATTTCCGACGGTGAAACGTAAATTCCGCTGGGGCGAACTCGCTGCCCTGCTGCCGCCCAACACAGCGTCTCAGGTGAACGAAGCGCTCACGGTCCTGCGCTGCCCTGATCGCACTCTCGTGTTGCGTTTTAACGCAGCGCGCCGGATCGGCGTCCTGTGGCTCAAGGCGTGGACCCTGTCCCAGCGCATGCGGCCCTTTTCGTCGCGCTTTGCCAGCGAACGCGCGTGGGTTGAACGCTGGCTGCACATGATGGACCGCAGCTGCGCCCGCCAGCCCGGCGCCATTCCCGCCATCGTAGAGACTGCCGATCTCATCGAGGGTAGCGGGCCGGTCTATAACGCCGGCATGAAGAAGTGGAATTTGATTGTTGACCAATTGGTCAAGCCGGCTTGCGACGGTCAATTGCCGATCTGCGATCTTGGCGAGGCGGTGCGGCAAGCCAATCGCGCGGCGAGGGAGGATTCCGATGGCGGACGGTTGCGTCAGGTGATAGCGGATATTATCGCTGCGGCTTCGCAAAATCCGGCACGGCCTGCCGGTTCAGCCTCATAAAATGTTTTTTGATCCTGCATGGCATTTCAACATGCGAAAAATGGTGTGATGGCAAATTTCAAAAATACGTTTTTCAAAACCGGGATTGCCGTTTTCGCGCTGAGCGTTTTCGGCTTCTTAGCCTGCGCAAGCAAAGCCCAGAGCGCGGATATATACAAACTCAGCAATAATCAGCGCATCTCCTGCAACCGCGGCCTGACGCCGGGGAAGCTGCAGAACATCGCCTGCAAATCTTTTGCCTATGTGTTCAACAGCGTCACGTCGGAGTTCCACCGCTGTCAGGTCTCGGTTGCCGTGATCCGCGACAACAAGACGGTGCTCAAGACCGAGTCCGACGGCAAATGCAGCTCGCTGGGTCGCATCTTCCCGGCTGACTCGTCATATACGTTTGACGCGACGGAGACCGAGCCTCCCAACACAAACTCGTTCTTCGGTTCCGGTGGGACCGCGATCTGGGTCAGTGACACCACGTTGCCAAAGGTAAAGGGCTGCATCCGGCTGGTCACCGGCATTGGACCGGACCTTCAAAATTGCGTCGACATGACTCTTGAGGCGCAAAAATAGGACAAGAGAAACGCGTTATCCGAACGTCGCCATATCTCTCTAAAGAATTACCGAGTTAAATAAAACCACACGCCAATGAGCGCGACGATCCCCGCTGCCAAAATCGCCCAAATCGACACACGCGCCTGACTGACCACACCGCGCTTGGCTTCATTCTCGGCAATCTGATTGTCTCTATCTTTATCGCGTTGCTCCTGATCCACCATGGCCCAGCCCTTGTGTTGTGAGCATCGATCAATGTTATTGGCTACGCGCCGCGCCAGTTGCTGCCGGTGCGGGGTGAGGGGAAAGCTCGCGCTTCAATCGCCCCGCATAAAACGACGTGCCCAGAACCAGTACAACCAGCAAGAGAACCACCACGATCGCCTGCGGCGGTCTCGTGCACCATTGGAAAAAACTCTGCATCGATATCGCTACCATTGTACTCTGGACAGCTGTTGTTAGCATGAAACAGCAGATGCAATCCAATCGCGTTGAAAGAGATTCGTCGCCCGGCTGTCAAGATTTGACCGAATCCGAAGACAATGCATGATGCCTTCAATAAAGTGAAGGACGTTGCGATGGTTGCGTTCGTGAGAAAATTGTTTGCCAATGTGCGTATTGCGCGAATGAGTGATGGACGCATCGTTCTCATTCGCGATCTCGGTCTGGTCAAAGGCGGACGGGGTTTGCGCTGCCATGAAAGACTGATCTAGCTCAGCGTCTGATTTAGTGCAGCCGCTTTGGTTTAATGCTCCAATTCCAATATTCGCGTTGCGTCACGCCGGCGGCCGAAAGGTCGCCACGGGTCACGATTGCCGTTCCCAGCCAATCGATCCCTTCAAGTTGATTGTTAGGCCCGCCAGCTTCCAACAAGGTCTGGGGGAAGCCGTGGGCAAAAATATAAAATCGAACCGATGTCACTTCCGTGCGTTAGCGTTGTTTATGAGAGGATCTCAAAATGACGGACCCGCGCATCAAGGAACACATGGAAGTCATCGGCGCCGACGGTGTGCATGTCGGCACTGTTGATCGCATCGTTGGCAGCCGGATCAAGCTGACCAAAGAAGACAGCGGCGTTGGCAGTCACAAGGGCCACCACCATTTCATCGATCTGGGTCTGGTCGCGGACGTTGAAGGCGAAAAGGTCCGCCTTTCCGCCAATGCAGACGTTGCCGTGACTTTTGAGGAAGAAGCGTAGCTCAAGCCGATCGAGGTCTGGAGCGTAATCGATCGCGAATACCATAGCCGGATTGTTTGAGATTTCCTGCCCAAGGACTGAATGTAGCCGACGTGTCTAAGAACTGGCGCGCATTGTCTAACATTTGTGCTTGTCGTTTTCCGTGGTCGAGATTTAGCATTCAGGTGCGGGTCCTTGCGGAGGCCACCTGGGGGTTCAAGCTTCCAGCTGCTTCTCATCCATCTGCACCGAGCCCCTGCTGGGTCGCCCCAGTAGGGGTTTGCTTTGAGATCAATATTTTGAGAACGGCAAGAAAGCCGCTTCTGTTCATCGGAACGTTTGTTGCCCGGCATCGTTTCATATTGCCGAGCAAAAGGATGTTCCAATGTCCAAAAAAGCATTGTTAGCCGCGGCCGCGATTGCAACGGCCATCTTCTCCACCAATGCGGGTGCGCAGAGCACCAGTTCGCCGACCACCGCTCCCGCGCCTCAGGGCGCGACGTCTCCGACCGTCGGTACTTCGAGCGCGCCGCCGCAGCCCGGCTCGTCCGGTGTCGGCCCCGGTGGTGTCAGCGGCGTACCCAGCGGTCCGGCAAATCCGGGCGGTGTATACAATCCAAGCGGCAGAAAATAACAACCGGGACGCCGATCCTTGGTAAAGCAAATTCAATGAAGGCCATGCGGGTGAAAGACCGCATGGCCTTTTCTCGAAGGAGGAGAGGGCAAAATGAGCAAAGACATTCCACAGCCGCCTTTCATCTATGAAGGTGCCGAGGACGTCGAGTTTGAAGCGCCCCGATCTCCACCGTTGAGCGAGGGAGTCCTGCAGGCGATCAACGCCTTGAAAGGTGCGATCGGTGCCGCGAGACAACCTGGTATGCCACTGAGTATTTTGAGCAATGTCGTGCGCGAAGCGCCGCTTGGCTCGGTGTTGGCGGCTTTCCTGCTTGGCATCGCGGTGGCACGCCGACGGTAAAAACGTTGCGGCCGTTGTCCTGTAGGAACGCGCAGAATCTGCGATCATGCTCCCTTGCAAAGCAACGGGAACAGTGGAAGATGCCAGTTCGTATCGCGCGTAAGGATGGAAAATGCGAGTAGTCGTTTCTCTTTTTTTAGCAACCGCAACGATCGCAGCCATAAACGTGACGCCCGTACATGCTCGGGATTATCCTTACTGCATCCGGGGACGAACGGCGGGCATTGGCCTCGACTGCCGCTTCACCAGCTTCGAGCAGTGCCGGGCGAGCACATTCGGGACGGGCGGAAGCTGTCTCATCAATCCGCGGGTCGCTCACTCGCGGCGCAGGTCGCAGTAACGCTGACCTTCGAGGCCTAGCCCTGCCGACAAGTCGTTTCGCACCACGCCGCGCACCGCGTCGCGGAACGCGATCTTCAGGTCGAGCCCGCCGTCGCGGCGCCGTCGCGGATCATTCACCGGTGGCCAGAGGTGGTAAGCGAGAAATTAGCGGCCACGCGGCGCTTGGTGCGATCGCATTCCGCCAAATGATCGATAAGTAGGCGAGGACGCCTTGGACCCGGTACTGCTTGCTGCGTTCGGGAATGCGCCTGAAGAAGCGATGGTCGCGTAGGCGGGCGGACAAAGCGGCCGGTTACGCGCGCAGATTTGGATAGTCCCTATATCGCCAGCGTGCTTTCATCAAATCTGTATCGGGATCGGATGTCGGCTTGACCGGCTCCGAAACGATCATCTTGTTCTCGCATCCAGGGCAAAGGAAGACATGAACAATACGCGTTCCGCTTTTGGATAAATTACTCTCAAACCACTTCGTTATTGTGCCGCAGCGCGGGCAGGTAGGCGGCTCTTTGGTGAGGTCAGGCATACTGTTTCTCCAGTTCGTCATGCTGGCTTGCTTCCCGCCCGAAGTCGAGACTGGTCCTGCGCCCTAGGTTGCTCCCTTTGGAGGCTAAGGGTGGGTGCAACTCTCTGGTCGTTGGAGGGTTACCACCCTGCCCACAGAGGATGCCCCATGCCAGACCCCAAGAAGCCGCCCGCCGAAGATCAGGAAAAGGTCCTGGATCAGCCTTGGGACCACCCTGATCAGGAGCCGGAGAAGCATCCAGATCTTGAGAAACTGCGAGAATCCGAAGAATAAGCCGCGTTACTTATCTTGATCGACGCGGGCATCTCGGAATTCGGCGGGGCCGTTGATCAATTGGCTCTTGCGGTTCTCAAGATCCTCGCCACCCGCAGCCCGGTCCACTAACCGATCAATCGCACCTTCGGCCAATTCGCTTGCGCGCTCGGAATTATTGCCGTCGAGCCAGTCCTGTTCTTCGGCCAAGGCCATCCAGGCACCAGCCATTCGGCGATACCGGATCGATGATTGCTCTTGCCCGGCGCGCTCGGCAAGATGGAGGCAGTTTTCAGCGTTTTCGCGAAATGTGTCAGAATCCTTCATGGGGCGACAACAGCCCGTACAAACTCAAGTTCCTGCGGCCAATGGTAGCCAGCTTGGCCTCCCGGCAATTGACCAGAGGGGGCGAAGGCGGCTTGAGGCACGCCCTTTTTCGTAGGGTGGAGTCGGATAGCTTTTTGAACCATTCCTGTCGCTGCACGTCATCTTACCGATGATGTATGCACAAAATGACCTTCTGGAACCGACTACGCGGCCTGTGGAGACCAAGGCCTGACGAAAGGTCTGCAATCAAGGCTGATCCAGACAAAGATAACTCAATGCTTGCTGATATAGTCAGGCTTTTGAATGAGCACCCGCCGTCAGATCACGATTCAAAATAGGTTTCTGCTTTTCCAGTCCCGCTACGGCGGGGTTATTCGTTCGCCACGCTCAGAATTTATAGCCGATACCGACCGTTGCCGTGTGGGTCTGGATTTTTGCATTGGCCGTAGCGCGATCGTCGAAGTGAACGTTACCTGGAGCAATACCATTGCTGAAGAAGGGATGCGAAAAGCTCCCATAGTCGGCGTACTGGTAATCCAGGCGCGCGATCCAGTTTCCTGTCACCCGATATTCAAACCCGGCGCCTACCGTCCATCCTACCATCGTTTTTGAAGCTGTTTGCACACCTTCCTCTATGGTGCAGAAAGATAGCACGTGACACTCGCCTTCGAGGCGAGCGCGCATCCAATTCACACCACCAGTCGCGTAGATCATTGTTGCTGGCGTAACGAGATAACCGAGCCTCGAGCGGATTCCTCCGTCCCAACTTTCCTTAATGGAGCCGTTCGGGCGACCGTCGGTGATGAATACGCCGGGCCCGACCGTGACCATCGTCCCGGGAAATGGACTAATCGCATTCTTGTTGTTAGCGAAACCAACATAGCCCTCGATGCCGGCAATCCAGCGCGGCGCGATGCTCCAGTTATTCCCAATATATGTGCCAAAGCGGGCCGCTGTGTTGCCGAAGTTTTTTTCGTTATTGTCGATCGACGTATTGGGGATCGCCGGAAAGATGTTCGTCGTCTTCCAGTCGTTTTCCGCTACGCGCGCACCAACCGATGCGCCCACGTAGAAGCCCGTCCATGATGGCGTGGATATTGCTGGCGCCTTGACCGGCATGTCAGCGGCAACAGCGTTGCTTGCTGATGACCACGCGCCGACAACAACCCCAATGGCAATCGCGCTAAATCTCAATTTAAGCATTGGGTTCCCCAGCCCCGACAAATCAGTTGCGAGGGTAGGTGGGGGAATCGAAGTAAGTCAAATCACGGTGAGTTCACCCGATAAGGCGGGGTTTTCCATTTGTCACGTTCAGATAGCCTCCTCCGGTACGATCGAGGTCGCCGTGGCAAAGAAGAAACTCACACCTGAGCAAGAGATGATCGCCGCGCACATCAGGATATCGATAAATCATGGCGGAAGGGGTGGGATTCGAACCCACGGTACCCTTGCAGGCACGGCGGTTTTCAAGACCGCTGCCTTAAACCACTCGGCCACCCTTCCGTCAGCCTGTCATGGGGGAGGGCGGCCGGTATTGCAAGAGATTCGGTGTACCAACTGATCGCGGGATCGGAGCGTTAGCGAACCGTCAAGCCCTCGCTCGGCCTCGTTTCTCACAGCTGCGTTATCAAAAAGGCAACTTCCGGTTTACCAGTTCGAACAGAACCAGTTTCACCCGCCGCAACAATGGTTTATGTTGCGGCGCAGTCAGGGGATGCCGTCCTTCGCGGATGGCGGGCTGGGCGATCTGTATCGGGAGCGGATGGGGTTTCTCGCAGCAACGCTGAACAGGCAGAGCCATCGCGTGTGGATGGCCGCCGGTGCTTGCCTGCTGCTCGCCAATTGCGCCTCGTCAGACAAATTCACCAGCCGCCTCGATCCGAAATACGGCGTCTCGTCCAGTCCGCGCGTGGTCGATTTCGATCAACCGGTCCCTCGAGGGGGCGGCACCTATCGCGTCGGCAAACCCTACGTGGTTGCCGGCAAGATGTATGTGCCTGAGGAGAACGTCAATTATCGCGCTGAAGGCCTTGCCTCCTGGTACGGCGATGACTTCCACGGCCGCCTGACCGCCAATGGCGAGGTGTTCGACATGACGTCGCTGACGGCGGCGCATCCAACCCTGCCGCTGCCGTGTTACGTGCGCGTCACCAACACCGGCAACGGAAAATCGCTGATCGTGCGGGTCAACGATCGCGGACCTTATCATGGCAATCGCGTGCTCGATGTTTCCCATCGCGCCGCCACCTTGCTCGATTTCAAGAACAGCGGCGTTGCGCGCGTGCGCGTCGAATATGTCGGGCGTGCGCCGCTCGAAGGTTCGGACGACAACCAGCTTGTGGCAACGCTGCGCACCAATGAACCGGCTCCGGCTCCCTCTGCCGTGCGGATCGCTTCGGCCAGTCCCTTTATCCCGGCGATGCCGCCAGCGCGCGGAAGTTGGCGCGGCGATGTGCCGATGCCGGCGGAGCGGCCTTATACGCTCGGCAACACGGCGGATGACGCTGCTGCGGCTGGCCCGAGTGAAGTCTCGTCCCGGCGCGTGGCGCGGGCCGGGCGCAGTTATGATGACGGCGCACAGGCGGATGCGGCCCTCTACCGATCAGTCTCCAGTTACGCATCCGGCGGCACGCCACAGGCCGTCGGCAATCCGCTTTCGGCGCGCGGGCTTTATTAAATCAGCACAAGTCTCTGAAACGGATTCACGTCCGGCCGGTTTAACCGCATGTTGTGGTGCGGAGCGTCTATCGCACAGCGATCCCGATATCGCGAACAAGCTTGGCGTATTTGTCGAGTTGTTCTCGCGTTTGAATTCGCAGATCTTCGGGCGATGAGCCTTGGGTGACGAGGCTTTGTTCGTTGAGCTTTCTGCGGACCTCCGGATCGGCCAGTGCTTTCGTCACTTCCTCATTCAGTCGCGTGACGATCTCCTTCGGGGTGCCGGCGGGAGCCAGAATGGCGAACCAGGAATTGAATAAAAATCCGGGCAGGCCGGATTCCGATATGGTCGGCACATCGGGATATTGCGCAAGCCGCTCTTTCGTGGTGACGCCGATCAGTTTCACCTGACCTCCTTGCACCAGAGACGTCACCGTGCCGAGTCCCTGAAAGGAGACCTCAACTTGACCAGCCGCGACATCCACGGCTGCCGCTGTCGCGCCCTTGTATGGAACATGCGTCAGATCGATGCCGGTCTGCGAAGCAAACAGCGCCATGGCCAGATGCTGCGGACTGCCGGGGCCGCCTGAGCCATAATTGATCTTGCCCGGCGAGGCTTTCGCGGCGTTGATCAGATCGGCGGCGCTTTTGAATCCGGTTTTCTCATTGGTGATAAGCCCCCATTCGATCGTCGCAACGAGAGAGACTGGCTCGAAGTCCTTGATGATGTCCCAGTGCAGATTGGATTGCAGGTTCGGCACCATGGTCATGATGCTGTCGTTGAAGCCGCCAATCGTGTAGCCATCCGGTTCGGCGCGGGCGACCATCTCGGCTCCGATGATGCCAGACGCGCCGGGCTGATTGATGATGACGATCTGTTGCCCCATGTTGTCGGACATTTTTTGCGCCAGGATTCGCGCCGCGACATCCACCGCGCTCGCGGCGGCAAGCGGCACGATCATGCGGATCGGCCGGTCATGATATTTCGATTGCGCGGCGGCGGAGGCCGTGAACGCAGCAATCGTCAGCAGGGACACGAACGAGCGGTAAAGTGGCATATGGTTTCCTCCATGACTCTCTCTTATGACGAGCGCTCTCTTATGGGAGCTTCGTAATGCCGAGTTCATCGGCCAAATGGTCGAGGCGCTCCTTTTGCGCTGGCGCAATCGGAATCCCGTGCGCGGCGCGCCATCGGCGCGTCTCATGGCTGCGTTCGCCGGGAACGTAGATTCGCTCCACACCGGACATGCGCGTGCCGCCGCGCATGTCCCGGATCAGGGTGTCGACGCGCGATTTAAAAGCACCGATATCGCCGAATGCGGAAATGTTGATGGCGGCAATTGCCTGACCGGTATTGGTGACGGTCACATCGTCCTTGTTGAAGTCGATGACGTCTTTGCCCATCGCCGCGCCGTTCAGAGTTCCGGCGAGCAGCCCGATGATCAGCGCCAGCCCGTAGCCCTTATAACCGGCCTCCATGCCACCGAGCGGCAGCAACACGCCGTCCTCAGACCGCTTGGGGTCGGTGAGCGGTTTGCCGTCGCGATCGACCATCCACCCTTCGGGCATCATCTCGCCCAGCAACGCCTTGGTTTTGACTTTTCCGTAAGCCGCAACCGTGGTCGCCATATCCAGCACGATGGGTTTTTCTTCGCCGGCGGGGATCGCCGCCGCGATCGGATTGGTTGAAAGCAGCATGTCGAGCCCGCCCCATGGCGGAAGGTGATTCGCGTTGCCGACCGCGAAATAAAGGCCGAGCATATCGTGCGCGAGCGGCATGCTGGCATAGAGCGATGCAGGACCGGCGTGATTGCTCAGCCGGGATCCGACCCAGGCGATGCCGGTGGCGCGGGCTTTCTCGATGGCGATGTCCGCCGCACGCTTCATGACGAGATGCCCCATGCCATTGTCGCCATTGACGAGCGCGGTGCTGAGGGTTTCCCGCTCGATACGAATGTCTGGCGTGAGATTAAGGCCACCCGCTTTGATGCGGCGGGCATAGGCAGGAAGCCGTGTGACTCCGTGACCGTCAGAACCCTGTAAATCGGCCGCAGCCATCAAGGTCGCGACCGCGCTGGCGTCAGCCTTTGGAAGGCCTAATGCTGCGAGCGCATCAGCAATGAATCCTCTCAACCGTTCGTAGGTGATCGTCCCGTCAGATTGCAAAATTAGCCCCAGGTTCGCGAAGCGTTACTGCCATTGCCGACTTTGCCATGAATACAGATCCCCCCTTTATCACGTTCATGACAGCGGCACCCGAACCGTGAGCCTTTTACGCTTGCGCTTCGCGTAAAGCGAAAAACCTCAAATATTGTAAGGGTTTTCGGGGTGGATACGCGGGCGCGCAACTGGACGCAACACGTCCCAAACTGCTACAATGCCATCTTCGAAGGGTTATGAGGCATGGCATTGTTTCCGTCAGGGTCTAACCGCATGAAACCGCAGCGTTTGCGTCATACGCGCGGCGGGTCGGCCCTTGCATTTTTGATCCTTGCACTCGTGACTGGCGCATTTGTAGCAAGCCTTGGAGTTTCCCATCTTGCGTTCGCTGCCAACAACAGCGTGCAGGGCGCCAAGAAGGATGAGGGCGGCCTCGACATCGACGCTCCGACCGCGATCCTGATCGAGGCCACCAGTGGCGCCGTGCTGTTCGAAAAGAATGCCGATCAATTGCTGCCGCCGTCCAGCATGATGAAGCTGATGACGGCCGAGGTCGTATTCAACAAACTGGCCAAAGGCGACATCAAGCTCACCGACGAGTTTCGCATCAGCGAGAACGCCTGGCGGCGCGGCGGCGCGCCATCGGGCGGCTCGACGATGTTCGCGGCGATCAACAGCCGCGTCAGTGTCGATGATCTTCTGCATGGCGCGCTGATCCAGAGCGGCAACGACGCTTGCATCGCGCTCGCCGAGGGCATCGCCGGTAACGAAAACGATTTTGCCGCGATGATGACCGCGCGCGCCCGCGAACTGGGGCTGACCAATTCCACTTTCGGCAATTCCAACGGCCTGCCGAACCCGCTCAACAAGATGTCGGTGCGGGAGCTTGGCCGGCTCGCGCGGCAGATCATTTTGACTTATCCGGAGTACTACAAGATTTTCGGTGAGCGCGATTTCACCTGGAACAAGATCGTCCAGCAAAACCGCAATCCGCTTTTGAACATGCTCAATGGCGCGGACGGGCTGAAGACCGGCTACACCAAGGAAGGTGGCTACGGCATGGTCGGCTCCGCCGTGCAGAACGATGTCCGCCTCATTGTCGTCGTCAACGGGCTTGAGGATGCCGATGATCGCGCCGCGGAGGCCAAGCGCCTGCTGGAATGGGGCTTCAAGAATTTCGAGGTCCGCTCGGTATTGGATAATGGCGAGGCTGTCGGATATGGCAAGGTTTTCGGCGGCGACAGCGGCTCTGTGAAGCTCACAACGAACGAGCCGGTCAAGGTGATGGTGCAGAAGAACGGATCGGACAAACTGAACGCGCGCGTGATTTATCAAGGCCCCATCCGCGCGCCGGTCGAGGCGGGCCGCCAGGTCGGCGCGATCAAGGTCTGGCGCAACGGCAATGTCGCCGTCCAGGTGCCGGTCTACACCGCTGAATCGGTCGGTGTGGGTTCCACCACAAGGCGGGCGATGGATGGCGTCTCTGAACTCATCATCGGCGTGTTCCGCGCGGGCGTGGAAAAGCTGTAACGATGCCAACCTCTTCAAAAAAACGGACCCCGGGACGTTTCATTACGTTTGAAGGCGGCGAGGGCTCGGGCAAGTCCACCCAGATTCAACTTCTCGCCGACCGGTTGAACGGCTCCGACCATCGCACCATTGTCACCCGCGAACCGGGCGGCTCGCCCGGTGCGGAAATCGTCCGGCATCTTTTGCTGTCCGGCATGGGTAAGCTGCTCGGAGCCGATGCGGAAACGCTGCTCTTTGCTGCGGCGCGCGACGACCATGTGCAGCAGGTCATCAAGCCGGCGCTCGATCGTGGCGTGTGGGTGCTCTGCGATCGCTTTACCGATTCCACGCAGGTCTATCAGGGCAAGCTCGGCAAGGTAGAGCCGGGCCTCATCAATGCGCTCGAGCGTGTCACCATCGGGGACCTAAAGCCGGATCTGACTCTGGTGCTCGACGTTCCCGTCGCGGTGGGTCTGGCGCGGGCCATCAAGCGGCGCGGCAAGGTCGAAGCAGACCGTTTCGAGCAAGAAAACTTCGAGTTTCACGAAATGCTGCGTGATTCTTATCGCCAGCTCGCGGCCGAGAACCCCGCGCGTTGCGTGCTGATCAACGCCAATGCCGACGCCGACACGGTGTCGGCGCGCGTGTGGGATGTGGTGCGTGAGCGGCTGTTCGCGCAGGCGCCGAACGAGACCGCGCGGGCATGAGGGAGCGCGGCGATGAAAATGAAAACGCCGTACCGGCGCCGCGCGAAACGATTTCGTTTTTCGGGCATGAAGCTGCCGAGGCGACACTGCTTGCGGCCTACAAAAGCGGGCATATTCCTCACGCGTGGCTGATCGGCGGTGCGCAGGGCATCGGCAAGGCCACGCTGGCTTATCGTATGGCGAAATTCGTGCTGGCGAACCCCGATCCGCGCGCATCACATGTGCAGAACGCCACGTCCCTCGATGTGGATGCGGATAACGTGGCGGCGCGAAAGGTGACGGCCGCCAGCCATGGCGGGCTGTTGACGCTGGAGCGCACCGTCAATGACAAGGGCGTTTTGCGCAGCGTCATTACTGTTGATGAATCGCGCGAGACGATTCCGTTCTTCGGCTCGACGGCGGCGATTGCCGGCTGGCGGATTTGTATTGTCGATACCGTCGATGAACTCAACGCCAACGCATCCAACGCGCTTCTGAAAATCCTGGAAGAGCCGCCGGCGCAGTCGCTGTTCCTGCTGATCAGCAACGCGCCTTCGCGCGTGCTCGCCACCATTCAGTCGCGCTGCCGCAAGCTGATGTTGCGTCCGCTTGCCGTCACCGACGTGCTTCACGCTGCGGCGCAGGCGTCAGGACGTACCGAAACCGATGCAGCCCTGGGCGAGGTTGCCCAGAATGCCGACGGCAGCGTTGCGCGTGCGCTCGCGCTGCTCGGTGGCAATGCGCTCGGCCTGCAACAGCGCACCAGCGCGCTGCTGGATAGCCTGCCGCGTCTTGATCCACGCGCGCTTCATGCGCTCGGCGATGCGTTGCCGCTGAACGACCGCGTGGCGCTGCGGGCCTTTATCGACACCGTGGACCGCTGGTTGACCGCACATCTGCATGCGGACGATCCGCAGGCAAACCTGCCGCGCCTTGCGCGCCTCGCGTTGGTGTGGGAGAAGATCAATCAAACCGCGCGCGAGACCGAGGCCTTCAATCTGGAGCGAAAACCGCTGGTTTTCTCGGTATTTGGATTGCTCGCGGAAGCCACGTCGGGTTCTTAAAACCAACAAGACTCATATATAGATCAGTCACCGGTTGGCTTGTATCACCCCTGTGATCGCGGCCGGTTTTGATGATTTGAAATATCAGGAAAGCGTGATGGCCAAGGCAAAGAAAACAGCCAAGTCGAAAAAATCGGCCAAATCAAAAAAGGCGACCAGGGCTCCCGCCAAAAAGACGACGGTGAAAAAGGCTGGCAAGACTTCGGCTAAAACTTCGGCCAGGACCTCGAAGTCGGCAAAGAAGAAAAGCCGGAATAAGCCTGTGTCCAAAAAGCCGACATCCAAAACGCCTTCGCTAAAGTCAAAGTCTGCAAAGAGCGCAGGCAAAAAAGGCGCCGCGAAAAACAACACTTCGAAAAAGAGTTTCGCCAAGACGACAGCTGCGAAAAAATCGCCAGCGAAGTCCGTATCATCGAAAACCGGGAAGGGCGCATCTGCCGCGCCGAAGCGAAACGCATTCTATATCACGACCGCCATCGCTTATCCGAACGGCGTGCCGCATATCGGCCACGCCTACGAGGCTATCGCCACCGACGCGTTGGCGCGGTTTCAGCGGCTTGACGGTAAGGACGTGTTCTTTCTGACCGGCACCGATGAGCACGGCCAGAAGATGATTCAGACCGCGCAAAAGGAAAATATGACGCCTCTTGAGCTTGCGACGCGTAACGCCGCGCGGTTCATGGACATGGATAAGCGGCTCAACGTGTCCTACGACCGATTCATCCGCACCTCCGAGCCGGAACATCACGCATCCTCTCAAGCGATCTGGGAGCGGATGGAAAAGAACGGCGATATTTATCCCGACACTTACGCGGGCTGGTATTCAGTGCGTGACGAGGCTTATTACGCCGAAGACGAAACCGTGATCGGCGAAGATAATGTGCGGCGCGGCCCGCAGGGCACGCCTGTGGAATGGGTCGAGGAGAAGAGTTATTTTTTCCGCCTGTCGACCTATCAGGACAAACTGCTTGCGCTCTATGAAACCCAGCCAGATTTCATCGGGCCGGATTCGCGCAAAAACGAAGTCATCAGTTTCGTCAAAGGCGGCCTGAAGGATCTGTCGATCTCGCGCACCACGTTCGACTGGGGCGTGAAGGTGCCGAACGACCCCGAGCATGTGATGTATGTGTGGGTCGATGCGTTGACCAACTATATCACCGGCGCGGGCTTTCCGGACGAGAAGGACCCGGACTGGCATTACTGGCCGGCGGACGTGCACATCATCGGCAAGGACATCATCCGGTTTCACGCGGTTTACTGGCCGGCATTCCTGATGTCGGCAGGTTTCGCTCTGCCAAGGCGCGTGTTCGCGCACGGCTTCCTGTTCAACCGCGGCGAGAAGATGTCGAAGTCGGTCGGCAACGTGGTCGATCCATTCAATCTGGCGGATCAATACGGCGTCGATCAGTTGCGCTATTTCTTCCTGCGCGAAGTACCCTTCGGACAGGATGGAAACTACAACCATGAAGCGATCGTGGCGCGGACGAACGCCGATCTCGCCAACGATCTCGGCAATCTGGCGCAACGCTCGCTGTCGATGATCGGCAAGCAATATGGCGGCGTGCTGCCCGAGCCGGGCGCCTTCACTGATAACGACAAGACCATCCTTGCGATGGCTGACGGCATGCTGGCGCAGGCACGCGAGGCGATGAGCGCGCAGCAGATTCATCAGGCGCTGAACGCGATCTGGGCCGTGGTCGCCGAAGCCAACCGCTATTTCGCGGGCGAAGCGCCATGGGCGCTGGCCAAAACCGATCCGCAGCGTCAGAAAACCGTGCTTTATGTGACGGCGGAAGTGGTCCGCCAGATCGCAATTCTCGCGCAGCCGGCGATGCCGGACGCGATGGCGAAGCTGCTCGACATTCTGGGTGTCGCAGCGGATATCCGCGATTTCGCCGCGCTCGCGCGGCGTATCGAGCCGGGCATTCAACTGCCGCCGCCCGCGCCGATCTTTCCGCGCTATATTGAGCCAACCGAACCCACGGCTAAAGCCTGATGCTTGTCGACAGCCATTGCCATCTCGATTTTCCCGACTTCGCCGAAGACCTCGACGGCATCGTCGCGCGCGCAGAGGAGGCGGGGGTTGAGCGCATGGTCACGATCTCGACCCGCGTTCGGCGCTTTGCGGTTCTACAGGCGATCGCCGAACGGTTTCCGAATGTCTATTGTTCGGTTGGTACCCACCCCAATCAGGCCGTCGAGGAAGATGGCATTTCCGCCGATGAACTGATCGCGCTGACAAAGCACCCCAAAGTCGTGGCGCTGGGTGAGGCGGGGCTGGATAGTTTCTACAAGGACGGCTCTCCTGAAGCGCAGGAGCGGGGATTTCGTGCCCACATCGCGGCTGCTCGCGCGACCGGGCTTCCGCTGGTCATTCACACCCGTGAGGCCGATGAAGCCTGCGAGCGCATCCTTGAAGATGAAATGGCGAAGGGGCCGTTTCGCGCGGTGCTGCATTGCTATACGGGCGGGCGCAAGCTGGCGATGAAGGCGATCGAGCTTGGTCTGCATGTATCGTTCACCGGCATCCTCACATTCAAAAACTCGCAGTCCATTCGCGACATCGCCGCCGATTTGCCCGCGGACCGCATCATGGTCGAGACCGATGCGCCGTATCTGGCGCCCGGCAAATATCGCGGCAAGCGCAACGAGCCGTCTTTCGTCATCGAGACAGCCAAGGTGCTCGCGCAGACGCGCGGTGTATCATTCGAAGAGATCGCAAAACAGACGACGGACAATTTCTATCGCTTGTTCAACAAAGTGCCGCGCGCGGATGCGAAGGCGGCATGAGTGTCACGCTGACGATTCTGGGGTGTGGATCATCAGCCGGCGTTCCGCGTCCGGCGCTGGGGTGGGGCGCATGTGATCCGAACAATCCGAAGAACCGCCGTCTGCGCTGCTCGCTGATGGCCGAGAAAAAATCCGGCGATGGCATCACGCGGATCATCATCGACACCTCGCCGGATTTGCGCGAACAACTCATCACGGCCAACGTCGAACACATCGATGCGGTGTTTCTGACCCACGAACATGCCGACCAGACCCATGGCATCGACGACCTGCGCTCGGTCGTGCTGCATCAGCATCGGCGCATTCCGACCTATCTCAACGAATCGACGGCGAAGGACATCGCGCTGCGATTCTCCTATTGCTTTGAGTCACCGCCCGGCAGCGATTATCCGCCGATCCTCGACCGACGCTCGATCGAGGCGGGTGAGAGCAGGACCATCGAGGGGAAGGGTGGCGCGCTCACCCTCACCGCGTTTCTTCTCCAGCATGGCAACATTCCCGCGCTGGGCTATCGCATCGGCAACGCCGCCTATACGCCGGATTTGAACGGCATTCCGCAGGAAAGCTTTGCGGCGCTGGAAAATCTGGATCTGTGGATCATCGACGGATTGCGTTACGCGCAGCATCCGAGCCATTTCAGCGTCAAGGATGCGCTGTCATGGATCGAGCGATTCAAGCCGAAGCGGGCGGTCGTCACCAACATGCACGCCGACCTCGATTATGATGTGTTGTACAATGAGTTGCCGCCGAACGTTATCCCGGCTTACGACGGCATACGGCTGGCCATCGACGCGTGAGGCTTAAGCGGAGATCGCCTGCGCCGAATGCACAAGATCGCGCAGGATGAATTTCTGGATTTTTCCTGTCGATGTTTTCGGGATGGGCCCGAACACAACCGCTTTTGGCGTTTTGAAGCCCGGCAAATGCTGACGGCAATAAGTCACGATCTCCAGTTCGGTCGCCACCGCACTGTCTTTCAGCTCGACGAAGGCGCAGGGGACTTCGCCCCATTTGCCGTCGGGCTTGGCAACCACTGCGGCGAACAGCACGGCGGGATGCTTGTAGAGCACATCCTCGACCTCGACCGAGGAGATATTCTCGCCGCCCGATATGATGATGTCCTTGGAGCGGTCCTTGATGATGACGTAGCCTTCGGCATCGAGCACGCCGAGATCGCCGGTGTGAAACCAGCCGCCGGCGAACGCTTCCTTCGTCGCGGTCTCGTTCTTCAGATAACCTTTCATCACGATATTGCCGCGAAACATCACCTCGCCGATGGTCTCGCCATCGCGCGGCACGGGCTTCATGGTCCGCGGATCGAGCACCGTGACCGATTCCTGAAGCGGATAGGGCACGCCCTGTCGCCGCTTGAGCTGCGCGCGCCGATCCGCCGGTAGATCGTCCCATCCGGGTTGTTCGGCGCATACAGAGGCGGGACCATAGACCTCTGTGAGGCCATAGACGTGCGTCAGCTTGATGCCGATCTTCTCCGCGCCCTCCAGCACAGCAACCGGCGGCGCCGCACCGGCGATCAGACCGACAACATGGCCATGGGGCTTCGCGGCACGCGCGCCGGGCGCGTTGATGAGCGTGTTGTAGACGATCGGCTCGCCGCTCATATGGGTAACTCCGTGCCGCTCGATCAGCTTGAAGATTTTCGTCGGATCGACCTTGCGCAGGCAAACATTCAGTCCGGCAGACGCGGCAATGGTCCAGGGAAAGCACCAGCCGTTGCAATGAAACATCGGAAGCGTCCACAGATAGATCGGATGCGGGCCGAGATTGGCGGCGAGACTGTTGCTGACGGCATTGAGATATGCGCCGCGATGATGGGTGACGACGCCTTTTGGGTTGCCTGTGGTGCCGGACGTGTAGCTGAGCGCGATGGCGTCCCATTCGTCCGGCGGTAGCACAGACGCAAACGACGTATCGCCCGACGCCACGGCCTCCTCATATTCCAATGCGCCGATCCGGCTGCCGCCGTCATACGCCGCGTCGTCGACATCGACCACCAGAGGCTTGGGTGTCTTCATGAGGGTCAGCGCCTTGGCGATTACGGCGCCGAATTCGGGATCGACGAAGAGAATCTTTGCGCCGCCATGCTCCAGCATGAAGGCGATGGTCGGCGCGTCGAGCCGGATGTTGAGCGCGTTGAGGACGCCGCCAGCCATCGGAACCGCGAAATGCAGATCGTTCATCGCCGGAATGTTCGGCAGCATCGCAGCGACCGTATCTCCACGGCCGACGCCGTTCCGTACAAGCCATGACGCCACGCGCTTGCAGCGCTCAAGGATCTGCGCCCAGGTGAAGATGCGATCTTCATAGACGGCGCCGATATGGTCAGGGAACACGCTGGCGGTACGTTCAAGAAAGCTCAGCGGCGAGAGCGGGACAAAATTGGCGGGGTTCTTGTCCAGACCGATGCTGTACTGGCCTTGGCCGGTGCTCATGGGGTCGTCCTTCGGCTTCCTCGGTTTTCTTATTTTTTGAGCTTAGTTTGCCTTGCGCGGACAATACAGTCAGTCAAACATCCGGTGCCGCAAAATAGGCCAATGCCTCTGGCGAGATTGCTGGGACCAATGCAGATTGCTTTGAATTTGAAGAAATTGGCAGGATACTTCTATATATCCTTGATCCAGCGCCATTATTTATATTCCATAATATACCTTATGCGAATATCGGATATCGACAGGCGCGCCGGCTTGTTCCGCACCCTCCGTTCGCTAAACATCATGCCGGGCCCGGAATCGGATCAGGCGTGATGGCAAATGGACGGCGCGCATCTTTCAGACAACGCACCGATACCAGCCGCTGGCTCATCGGGCTGGCGATGCTCGGCGGTTCGCTTGCCATCTATGCCTATGAGAAGCTCACGCGCACGCCCGATACGCCGATTGTCGGCCTCGCCCAAATATCCGATGGCGACACCATTCGTATCGAAGGCCAGCATATCAGGCTGCTTGATATCGACGCGCCGGAGCTTGACCAGACATGCGAGGATGCGAATCGCAAGACATGGCCGTGCGGTATGGCCGCTTCGGGCGAACTCCGGAAATATCTGCGCGGCCGCACCGTCAATTGTCAGCCACGCGGCTTCGACAGGTATCATCGCGTTCTGGCGACCTGCACGCTTTCCGACGGCTCCGACATCAACGCGTGGCTTGTCCAACAAGGCTGGGCCGTGGTCTCGGGGTACGCGAAGGTCTATGAGGCTCAAGAATCCGAGGCACGCCTCGGCAAGCGCGGAATCTGGCAAGGTTCATTCATCC
>DASWQB010000160.1:0-2390 GCA_036398335.1 Afipia sp.
CATCGACTGAACTCAGAACCGCCGTGGTCAGGGGAGCCACCGCACAACTCAGCCCCAAAGCCAGCACCACGACGGCCGGAAAAACGTCCCGCCAGTAATCGGCATCTTCTCCGATACGCAATGCCAGCAGAAACCCGAGCGCAACCACCATCGGGCCGATGCTGAGCAGCATGCGCGGACCGAAACGTCCGGCCATGCCGCCGACTGTCGGCGACACCAGCGAGAGCATGATCGGCAGCGGCAACAAAGCCGCCCCGGCCTGCGTCGAGGAATAATGCACCGCCACGATCAGCACGTAAGGCAACAACACCAGAAGCGCGCCGAGCGCGCCATAAAGAAACAAAGTGAGCAGCGTCAGCCCGACAAAACTCTTTGATGCGAACAATGTCAGCGGCATCATCGCCCGCTCACCCTTGCGCTTCTCGACATAAACGAACAGCAGAATAAGCAACGTCCCGAGCGCTGCCGCCGTGATGGCTTCGCCGGTCCAGCCGCCTTTGCCCGAGCCGGCCGTCAACGCCCACGTCAGGCCACCGAGTGCGAGTGTCGCAAGCACGCCGCCGGAAATATCCAGCGGTATGTCGCTGTTATCGGTATCCGCCGGAACGAAACGCCACGCGAGCCAGATCGCACCCGCCGCCAGCGGCACGTTGATCAGAAAGATTCCGCGCCAGCCGCCAAGATCGATCAGCCAGCCGCCCAAGACCGGCCCGACTGCAGCGGCGAGCGCGCCGGTCGAAGCCCACAATCCGATGGCGCGGCCTTTGGCTTCGCCGGAAAATGTCTGGCCCAGGATGGCAAGACTGTTCGGCATCAGCACGGCTGCCGCGATTCCCTGCGCGAAGCGGCCCGCCAGCATCGTCACGCGATCGGGCGCGAGCGCGCAGGCAATGGATGCGATCGCGAACAGAGCGACACCGGCGATCAGCAGGCGCCTGCGTCCAAAACGGTCGCCGGCCGCGCCGCCAAGCAACAGCAGCGCGCTGAGCGGCAGAAGATAGGCGTTGATGATCCATTGCTGCGCGCCGGCATCCGCTTCCAGACTGCGACCGATCACCGGAAGTCCGACATTGACCACCGAGCTATCGACGAAGGCAAGGCTTGATGCCAGAATTGTCGCCGCCAGCACCATCCGCGGCGCGGCCGCACGTGATGTCTTGCCGATTGCACGTGCGGTGGCGGCGTCGCCCTGGATGTGAACCGACTGACTCATTGTCGAATTTTTCTCTTGGTGTCAGGCTAAAGTCAGCCGGTTTGATTTCGGACCGCAATATTTCCGATCGATCCAGCGAATATGGTGTCGATCCGAGGCGCTGCCATCATTTGTTTAAAACCAAAGGATAGCCGATGACCCATCGCATTCTGGTATTTTATGGTTCCTACCGGTCCGACCGGATGGGAATTCGGCTTGCCGACTATATCGTGGCGCAACTACGGGCACGCGGCAGCGATGCCGAACTGATCGACGCCAAGGCAATTGCCCTGCCAATGCTGGATCGCATGTACAAGGAACATCCGAAGGGCACGGCCCCCGCCGCGCTTGAGAAGCTTGCACAAAAGATCAAAGACGCCGACGGATTCGTGTTCGTCATTGGCGAATATAATTGGGGCGTACAGCCGGGCCTGAAAAATCTCACCGATCATTTTCTGGAGGAATGGTTCTGGCGCCCTGCCGCCATCGCCAGTTATTCCGCGGGACGCATCGCCGGAGCCCGGTCGAGCTATGCCTGGCATAATACGCTGAACGAGATGGGCATGGTGGTGATTTCCAGCATGCTCACCGTCGGCCCCATCGGACAAGCGCTGGATAGCGCGGGAAAACCAACGGGCGATGCCGGCCACGCGCTTGAAAAATCCTTTCCGCGCTTCGCCGACGACTTTGCATGGTGGCTTGAGGCCGCAAAAACGCAGCGTGCCAAAAAGGCACCGCCATATTGAAATGAGATTTCCCGCGTCGTAGTTTCTAAAATAGGCGGCACCATCGCGGAGCAGGACAATGAAAACGACAAGAAATATACAACTTGGCCTGATCCGTGGCGTCGGCATTGTGTTGCTGTCGGGCTGGGGTGTCTCGGCCCATGCCGCGTCCTGCGCCGTTCAAATCGATCAGGTGCAGGCAAAGCTCGACGCGGCACTTGCGCAGCACGCGAAGACCGCGCCTTACGCCGTGGAATCGAAGTCGGCGACACTCAGCCGTCAGCCGACCCCGGGCAGCATCGCGCGCGCCGAAGACAAAATCGGCGCATGGTCCGGCGGCGACAAGGCGGTCGCGGCTCTCGGGCGGGCACGGGAAGCGCAGGCCGCAGGCAAGACATCGGCCTGCTTCACCGCGCTCCGCGAGGCAAAGCGCGCGATCTCAAGTCAATAATACGGGCTGCAACACGGCGGCT
>DASWQB010000161.1:0-5172 GCA_036398335.1 Afipia sp.
GATGTGGCGCTCGCCGTTCGGCTGATCCAAGCTGGCCATGCGCGGACTTGATCCGCGCATCCCTCCTCCTGAAAAAAACGGATTGCCGGCTCGTAGGCGCAGAAGCGCCGCCGTTCTTCAAACGGCTGTGCCCGGCAATGACGGATCGAGCTATTCCAGAATACAAATCGCTTTTAGAACCAGCGCTCGCTGACCTGCACGGTGTCGCCGGGGCGCAGCAGCGTTCCCATCGGGGCGCTGACGCGTGAAGCGCCCGATGCTTCAATGCGCGTAATGGTCACATTGGTGCGGAACGCGCGCGGGCTAAATCCACCGGCGATGGCGATGGCGCTTTCCACCGTCATGTTCGGCACGAATGGATATTGGCCTGGGGCCGTGACTTCGCCGAGGATGAAGAACGGGCGGTAGGAATCGACCTCCACCGCAACGGAAGGATCGCGCAGATAACCCTTTTTGAGCCGCGCCGTGATGACGGCGGCCAGTTCCGGCGGCGTCAATCCGCGCGCGCTCACAGCGCCGATCAGCGGCATGGTGATCGAGCCGCCCGCGCTTACGGTATAAGTATTGGTGAGGCCCTCCTGGCCGAACACCACGACACGCAATCTGTCGCCCGCGTCCAGCCGATACGGGCCGTCATTCGTGGCGAAGTTATAGGGAACAGGACCGTCAAGCTTCGGCGTGATGTTGTAGGCGAGCGAGTCCAGATCGCTGCCGCCGACCACCGTGGCGTTGGGAAGGACAGGCGTGCGCATGCAACCCGACGCCGTCAGCGCGATCAAAAGCATGGCGATCAGCGATAGTCGAGACGCGCGCACGAAACGCTCCGGGTCCGCCTCCAACAAAGAGACAGACCCGGTTTGCAACATTTATGGTTAATAAAGGGTAAGCGCGACACGCCGTGAGCGTCATACGCGGGCTTTGACCCGCGTATCCATCTTTTAAGAATGGATTGCCGGGGTCATAAGGGCATTTACGCCCGCCTTCGACGGGCTATGCCCGACAGTGACACACATAAAACCTCTCAATTCCGCATCACGCGCTGACGCCAACCCCGATCGGGCACGACACGCCGGTGCCGCCAAGGCCGCAATAGCCGCCGGGATTCTTCGCCAGATATTGCTGGTGATAGTCCTCGGCATAATAGAAGTCCTTGAGCGGCGCGATCTCGGTGGTGATCGCGCCATAACCCTTCGCCGCCAGCGCCTTGGCGTAATCCTTCTCGGACGCCAGCGCCGCCTTCATCTGTGCATCGCTGGTGGTGTAGATCGCCGAGCGATATTGCGTGCCGATGTCGTTGCCCTGGCGCATACCCTGGGTCGGGTTGTGATTTTCCCAGAACACTTTCAGAAGCTGTTCGTAGGATATCTTCTTCGGATCGAATGCGACGAACACCACTTCGGTGTGGCCGGTGCGGCCCGAGCATGTTTCTTCATAGGTGGGGTTCGGCGTCAGACCGCCGGCATAGCCGACGGCGGTGACGTAGACGCCCTCGCCGAGCTCCCAGAATTTGCGTTCCGCGCCCCAGAAACAGCCAAGCGCGAACACGGCGGTTTGCGTGCCTTCCGGAAAAGGCGGTTGCAGGTTGTGACCGTTGACGAAATGGGTTCGTGCGGTGGGAATTGGCGCCGCGCGGCCCGGCAGGGCCTCATTGGCGGTCGGCATGGCAAGTGGCTTGCGGGCAAACAGCATTCGCGGCCTCCATTATTTTACTGCGGGAATATAGGTATCTACGCAGAAAATGGCAGGACGTTACACGCCCATCAGATCTCGTGGAGTGGATTTGACATTCGCTTCCCGCCAGTCGCAACCGCGCAAAGCGAATGTCAAATCCAAAACTCCACTAGAAACTTATATTTCTGGTGGTCCTCGGTTCTAACATTCGCATCGGAGCCAGCCGGGATCTGGATCCGAATGTTAGAACCGGACCACCAGATCAGTCGCGGCCATAACCGATCAGCGGCCGGGACGGGCGGAACAGCAGCAGAAGAAGAATACCGACGATCCCCAAAACCGCCCAGGCCGGCTGGTTGAGAGCGACCTTCACCACACCGTTCCAGAGCAAGGAGGATGTGCCCTCCACCATCTGCTGGAACGCGCGCTGGCTTGCCTGATTGATATCGTTCCAGAAATCGCCAAGTTTCGTGAGCCGCAGGGTCTGGTCGGCGATCGAGCGGGCGCCGTCATAGACCAGGAAAATGAAGGCTCCGGCGAGCAGCAGCAGGCCGATCAACCGGAAGAAACCGCGGATCATGGGTCACCCTTTATGTTCCAGCCGCAATAGCCCTCCGATCGCCAAAATTCAATCGGAATGGGCGCTTGGCACCTGTTTTGAGCTTGTTCGGCGCCGGGAAGTCCGTTGACGGTCCTCTTTAAGCCTTCTATAAGAACCCCAAATGGCGGCAGAGAAATCCGGCCGCCGCTGTTCTTTTGAACTTCGGCGTTTTAAGTCGTGCCGAAGTTCGCTGAACGCCAATCACCCAGGCATCGGCTGTAGCGGTCGATCACAATCAGTCCGGCGGGCCCTTCGGTGCCGCCGTCTGAAGGATGCAAGAGCACATGGCCAATACCACTTCCGCCAAGAAGGCGACGCGCAAGATTGCCCGCCGGACCATCATCAACAAGTCCCGCCGCACCCAGATGCGCGGCGCCGTTCGTTCCGTCGAGGACGCGATCAAGACCGGCGACCGCAACGCGGCGCTCGAAGCCTTCAAGAAAGCCGAGCCGGAACTGATGCAGGCGGCACAGCGCAACATCATTCACAAGAACAACGCCAGCCGGAAGGTGTCGCGCCTCGCGCACCAGATCGCCAAGCTCGCGAAGTAGTTTCGCGGCGCGAAGACGCTCAAAATTCCAGACGTGATTGAAGCCCGGCCATCGCCGGGCTTTTCTTTTTGAACGTTCGATCCTTTTGCAGATCGTTTTGACCGAACGTTTCGATTTTTCGGCACGATTTGCGTCATCTCAACCGGATTTGTGCAATTTTCGACGCACGCGGCGGTGATCCGTGTCCGGCCAGCGATTGTGCCGCCCCCTGCATCGCGCAAGCCTTGCTCGTCAACGGGATTCGCAGGCGACACAACGCACACACGCTGACTGCTTTGAAAGTTACCCTGTTTTGACGATCATGAAAAAACGCGCATCACTAATCACTTATCGGCATAGTGGCGCGCAGCACTTGCAAAATGCATTCACGACCGAAGCAAACGTAAACGATTTATGAATTTATTTTATGCAGCGGCGAGATTTGTGACACTCGCACCACAGTTCGAATCTGCGCGCAGATTCAAAACCTTGCCACTTGGGAGGGAAACCTGCACGGCGTTGCGTGTTGGCCCAAGTGAAAATTCGAGCGCTTGCCGCAAAATCAAATGCGTTGCGGAGAATTCACCCTCGTGTATTTCTTAAAGCCGTCGCGGCGCCCGCGGCTTGAAGATCAGAATGATCAGCAAAACCGGGCAAAACGTACAGATCAGCGACGGTGTGTACGCTAGCGACGCTTTCCAAGCGATGACGAATTCGCTCTCACACGATTTGTGAGATCGGCTTTCTGTGTCGAAATTTCCTCAAGCCGGCGGTGCCGGACAAAACGAGGGACACGCAGAGGCAGAAAATCCGTCAGCGCCGAAAGCCGAGACAAGACGACAAGACGATGCGGGTTGGACGGGCGAGACAAGACAGGCGACGCGAACCGGACGGATTGCCGCCCGGATAACGCAACAAGACTTTGAAGCAGACCAAGCGACATCAACTTGCCGCGTCATTGCATGCGGCGAGAGGGGGAGTTCTATGTCTATTGATCGGGAAACGAACCGCGTTCCGGCATATGTTTCATTTCGCGGCCGCATCACGGCTTCCGGCTTTGCTTCGAATGCGACGGCTTCGAATGCGATGGCTTCGAACGTGATGTCCTCGAACGTGATGGCCTCGCGTTTTGCAGCTTCGACCACAACGACGCCGGATATGGTCCTGTCCGTCGGCCTCCGCGACACACGTGTCTCCTGCGAGTCCAATCGCGATTTAAGTCCGCCAAGTCATACGCCAGGCAGTCCGCCACCTGGTCGGCCTGATACGCGCTGACGGCGCTCAAGCGGGGCGCCTCCTTCTTCCTTCAATCGCCATGGTTCGCGGCGCTCGCCGAACGAGCGCCTGTCAGCGGAGCTTTCTCCGCATCGGACCGCCGTGAGGGACAAGGGAGCCGCACCACCTTCCGCCAACCGAATTCAAAATCAGAAACTCCAACCAGAAAAGCACAATGAACATGTCAATCGCGCAAGGCACGGAACACGATCGCTGGACCCGGGTGAAGGGGCGGCTGCGCTCAAGCGTCGGAGAGGACGTCTATTCGAGCTGGTTCGCGCGCATGGACCTTGAGCGCGTGCAGGATGCAAGCGTGCATCTGTCGGTGCCGACGCGCTTTCTGAAAAGCTGGATCCAGACCCATTATGCCGAGCGCGTGCTGACCTGCTGGCAGGCCGAACTGCCTGAAGTTCACCGCATCGATCTGACGGTGCGTTCCCCGATGCGCAATGGCGTGCCGGCCAAGGAGACCAAGACGCCGGACCTGCGCATCCAGGAGCGCAGCGAGCGTGCACCGTCCGAACTGCGCGCGGTCGCGACCGTGCCGGTGTCCGCCAGTCACGAGGCGCTCGGCGGCTCGCCGCTCGATCCGCGCCTGACCTTCGGCAGTTTCATCGGCGGTCGCTCCAACACGCTGGCCCTTGCGGCGGCGCGTCAGGTCGCCGAAGGCCGCCGCGGCGATGCCGTGATGTTCAACCCGCTCTACATCCATGCCGGTGTCGGCCTTGGCAAAACCCATTTGCTTCAGGCGGTGACCTGGGCTGGCAATTCGGGCAATGAGCGCAAGGTGCTCTATCTTACTGCCGAGAAATTCATGTACGGCTTCGTCGCCGCGCTGAAGACGCAAACGGCGCTCGCCTTCAAGGAAGCGCTGCGCGGCATCGACGTGCTGGTGATCGACGATCTGCAATTCCTGCAAGGCAAATCGACGCAGGCCGAGTTCTGCCATACGCTGAATGCGCTGATCGACGCCGGCCGACAGGTCGTGATCGCGGCGGACTGTCCGCCGTCGGACCTCGAAGCGCTCGACGAGCACGTGCGCTCGCGTCTGGCCGGCGGCCTTGTGGTCGAGATGGGCTCGCTCGGCGAAGAACT
>DASWQB010000162.1:0-3770 GCA_036398335.1 Afipia sp.
AGGGACACATTCCCGACGACTGGTTTGCCGCCCAGATCGCGCTGGCCGACCGCATTGACGGCGATATCGACACGCTATCGGCCCGAATCGCTCAAATCCGCACCTGGACCTTCGCCGCGAACCGCCCGGATTGGCTCAAAGATCCCGAACACTGGCAGGGAATTGCCCGCGGAATAGAGGATAAATTGTCGGATGCACTGCATGAAAGGCTAACTGAGCGTTTCGTTGACCGCCGGACCAGTGTATTGATGCGCCGCTTGCGGGAAAACACGATGCTGAATACCGAGATTGGGAAGACCGGCGAAGTGACTGTGGAGGGCCATGTAATTGGCCGCCTCGACGGATTCATGTTCGCGCCGGAATCGGCGGAAGCCGGGTCGGACGCGAAGGCGTTGCAGGCCACGGCGCTGAAGGCGCTGGCGGGCGAGATCGACGCGCGCGCCGAAAAATTGTCGAACGCCCCCGACGATCAGTTCGTGCTGGCCAATGACGGCACGCTGCGCTGGACCGGCGACGCCGTCGCCAAGCTGGTCGCCGCCGACAATGCATTGTCC
Source organism: Afipia sp. (assembly GCA_036398335.1). GTDB lineage: Bacteria > Pseudomonadota > Alphaproteobacteria > Rhizobiales > Xanthobacteraceae > Afipia. Next base: position 555 of record DASWQB010000162.1, read on the forward strand.
CCGCGCATCCGCATCGTCGCCGACGACAGATTAACGGGTGCACCGCGCGACGCCGTGCAGGCGCGGCTCGATCTGTGGCTGAAGACGCATATCGAAAAGCTCCTCGCTCCGCTGTTCGAATTGCAGAAAGCCGAGGACGTCACCGGCATCGCGCGCGGCATCGCGTTTCAGCTCGTCGAGGCGCTCGGCGTCATCGAACGCGCCAAGATCGCCACCGAGATGAAGGATCTTGATCAGCCCTCGCGCGCGGTGCTGCGCAAATACGGCGTGCGCTTCGGCGCGTACCATATTTTCGTGCCCTCGCTGCTCAAGCCCGGCGCGCGCGGCCTCGCCTCGCTGCTGTGGGCATTGAAGCAGGACGATGTCGATTTCGGCGCGCTGACCGGCGCGCAACATCTGGCCGGCAGCGGACGCACCTCGTTCGCCGCCGACAAGGCGCTGACGCCTGACGCCTACCGCGTGCTGGGTTACAAATTGTGCGGAGAACGCGCTGTGCGTGTCGATATTCTCGAACGCCTCGCCGATCTCATCCGTCCCGCTTTGTCGTGGCGTCCGGGATCGAGTCTGGAAAAGCCAGCGGGCGCGTTCGACGGACGTGCGTTCGTCGTCACGCAGGCGATGACGTCTTTGACCGGATCGGCAGGCGAGGATTTCGCCTCGGTGCTGCGCGCGCTCGGCTATCGCATGGAGCGCCGCCCGCCGATGCCGGAAGCGCCGCCTGTCGCCGCGCCGGTCGAGGTTGTGGCCGGTGAAACTGTGGCGACGCAAGAAACGGCTTCGCCTGAAAGCGTTGCGTCCGACACCGCAATTGCCGCCGAGGGCGCGGCAACCGATGAATCGCCGAGCGCGACAAAACTGCCCGAGGTTGAGTTCGCGCCGCGTGTTGAAGAGCCGCTCGCCGTTGAAACGCCGCCCGCCGCCCCGCCGGCAGCCGAAGCATCTGCCGAACCTGCGGCGGAGACACCGGTCGCAGATGCACCGGCAGGCGAGGCCCCGGCGATCCTTGAAGTCGCTTCGTCTGAAGAGGCGGCTTCGAGCGAAACCGCGCCAGCCGAGCCGGTTCTGGTCGAGGTGTGGCGGCCCGCCGGACGTTCCGACGATCGCCGTCCGCGCCAAAACCATGGTCATGACCGCAACCGTCACCGCAATCAGACAGCGGCTGGCGAGGGCGCGAAAGAGGGCGAAGCCGCTGACGGCGCGCCGCGCGAGCGCCACCATCGCCGCCGCCCCCATCATCGTCGCCCTGACGCGCCGGCGAATGCGGAAGCCGCGCCTTCCACCGATGGCGCGCAGGCGAGCCCGCCGCGTGAGGATCGTCATGAGCGTCGTCCGCACGAGGGACAAAACCGCACCCAGAAATTCGAGGGCAAGTTCGGCGGAAAATTCCAAGGCAAGTCTTTTGACGGCAAGTCCTCCGAAGGCAGACCTTCTGAAGGAAGACATGGCGGCAAGTTCGAAGGCAAGCATCAAGGCAAGCGCGGCGATGGTCCCAAGGGCGGCCGCGACGGCCGCCGCGAGCGGGACGGCGGGGGCGCGGCGCTGCGCACATTCGCGACCAGCGCCTCGCCGCGCGATCGCGATCGGCCCGCCGATCCGAACTCGCCTTTCGCCAAGCTCGCGGCGCTCAAGGACCAGCTCGCCCGTAAGGACTAAGCGTGATGAAATGAGGTTCGACCGGCGGCGTCATCCTGAGGTGCGAGGGCATAAGTGCGTTTACGCACGTCTTTGACGCGCTATGGCCCGAGCCTCGAAGGATCGCCGTCGCCCTTCGAGGCCCCATGCTGCGCATGGAGCACCTCAGGATGACGGCTTCCGATTCAACCTTGGCTCATCCCGCTCCGGTCTCGAGCTTGGACCGCTAGGGGAGTGGATTTGACATTCGCATCCCAGCCCGACGCAACTTCGCAAAGCGAATGTCAAATCCAAAACTCCACTAGAAACTTATATTTGCTGGTGGTCCTTTGGTTTTAATATTCGCGTCGGGATCAGCCGAGGCGGGATGCGAATGTTAAAACCGGACCACCAGCGCATCGACAAATGGCTGTTCCACGCGCGGGTCGTCCGCACCCGCTCTGACGCTGCCGCGCTTGTCGCCAAAGGCCGTGTCCGCCTCAACGGTGTGCGGGAAACATCCCCGGGGCATGGCCTGAAATCGGGTGACGTGCTCACCATCGCGCTCGATGCGCGGGTGCGTATCCTGAAGGTTGTGGCATTCGCCGAACGGCGCGGCGATGCGCAGGCCGCCCATGTTCTCTATGACGATTTGCAAGCGCCTCCGGCGGCCTAAATCAGAAGTTCGCCTTGTTTCGCGGTCTGCTCATGGCAAACTTCGGATGTAAAAGGACATCGGAAGAATATAATTCTAGCGCGGTTTTGGTTCGCGAAGCTGCAAAGCCGCCCGCGGTGAAATCATGCGGATTTGCGAACCACCGCATGAGTAACTATCTGCGCAAAAGCAGGGCCTTCCTTCTCTTGCGGCATGAGGCGTCCTGCGCTACGCCAACCACCAAAATCAGGCCTTTTCGGAGCCAAATCTTTCGGAGCTATGGATGACTTACGTCGTCACTGAGAATTGCATCAAGTGCAAGTACATGGATTGCGTCGAAGTCTGCCCGGTGGACTGCTTCTATGAAGGCGACAACATGCTCATCATCCACCCGGATGAATGCATCGATTGCGGCGTGTGCGAGCCCGAATGCCCGGCGGAAGCCATCAAGCCGGACACCGAGCCGGGCCTGGAAAAATGGCTCGAGGTGAATGCCGAATACGCAAAAAGCTGGCCGAACATCACCCAGAAGAAGGACGCTCCTGCCGACGCGAAGGAATTCGATGGCGTCGAAGGCAAGTTCGAAAAATATTTTTCGCCCAATCCCGGCAGCGGCGACTAATTCATTTCTTTGTCTGGCCTCTACCGAGGTTCACCAGCCAGCGCGGCCTCCGGTCGGATTGCCTTAACCTTGTTGATGCGAACCGTTCGCCGATTCAGGCAGTCCGGCGGCGAAAAGCCCATAAACCATTGATTTTCGCTGAAAATGTGCTATTATGGGCACATTCGGTCAGTTGAACCCGCTCGTGCCGCCTGAATTGACGAGTAAGTCCAAAGAGGCGTGCCGCAAGGCACCAGTTTGGAAGACTTGTTGGGAAGGCTTTGGTTCCAGAGAAACCAGTCAACAGGGACGTGGCGGTTCCACGTATTGTGCCGTGGCAGACAAATCG
>DASWQB010000163.1:0-14750 GCA_036398335.1 Afipia sp.
GGCTTCGCCCCTCAAAAAGGCGGGCGAAGCGTAAAGGAGATTTGCCATGAGCAATGCACCGCTGATGCCAAAAGCGACGGCCGTATGGCTGGTCGATAATACCGCTTTGTCGTTTGATCAGGTGGCCGAGTTCACCAAAATGCACCCGCTCGAAATCCGCGCGATTGCCGATGGCGACGCCGCGCAGGGCATCAAGGGCATGGACCCGATCTCCACCGGCCAATTGACGCGTGAGGAAATCGAAAAGGGCGAGAACGATCCGGATTACCGCCTCAAGCTCGGTGAATCCAAGGTCGTGCTGCCGACAGCGGTGAAAAAGAAGGGGCCGCGCTATACCCCGGTTTCCCGCCGCCACGAGCGTCCGAGCGCGATTCTCTGGCTGGTGCGCAATCACCCGGAATTGAAGGACAGCCAGATCATGCGTCTGGTCGGCACCACCAAAACGACGATCGCCAGCGTGCGCGACCGCACCCACTGGAACGCCTCGACCCTGACGCCGATGGACCCGGTGACGCTCGGGCTCTGCTCGCAGATCGAACTCGATTTCGAGGTGCAGCGCGCGGCGAAGGAAAAGCCGACAGCTCAGGAATATGGCGGCGCGACCCTGTTGCCGGCCTCCGAGACCACGGCGCGGCGCGAAGCCGAACACGAGACCCAGACCACCGAGAAGCAGCGCGACGACATGAACGTCGATGCGGTATTTGCCAAGCTCAAGAACATCGGCGGCGGCAAGAAGCACGACGACGAGTAGCTATCCCAGTTGGTCTCGCGAAACGGGAAGCATAACGGTTAAATGGGATCGTCATGCCCGGGCAGGTTTTGACCGAGACCGACACTTGCTAATCGTTGACATTTGAAGCCTACCCCCGCAACCACTTCCAATATAATTCAAACACCGTCCCGATCTAATCATCGACGGTGTTTCCGTTCGTATCGGTTCGAAAAGCTGGAGGCCGACGACGATAGCGATTCCCTGCGAATCGGCGCTCAATCAAAAGTAGGGCAGGTTTCGACTGAGAACCGAATCGCTTTAGCCGCCGTCTGCCCTAGCTAGAGAACGAGCGGTTGGCGGTTCTCATGATCCCCATCTCGCGTGCCTCACGTGGGCTGTAGCCGAACTCTCTTCGGAACGCCCTGCTGAATTCATCGGCCGAGCTGAAGCCGAAATCATGGGCAATCTCGTGGATCCTTCGACGCTGTCGAGGATCTGCAAGAACCGCGTGACTCGCGATGAGCCGCTGAGTCCGGATCTGATTGGCAATACCGCCAGAAGCCTCAAATAGCCGATACAATTGCGACCGCGAAACATTCAAGGCACGGCAGATTTCCGTTGGCGACAGCGATGGGGAACGCAGATTGCGTCGAATGTAACTCTGGGCCTGCTCGATCAATGTCGCTCGGATGCCCTCTTGTGCCGCCATCACGGAATCCAGCGATGGTGCAAGGCAACCAACGATCATAGTTTCCGTCATTTGTGCCATCCGTGAACGCTCAGCCTCCCCAATAGAGGACAGATTACGCTCCAGCGACAGCAAGTAATCGGCAAGAATCCGATTCATTCCCCCAGACAAGATCGTGTTGTTGAGGCTGTCGAGAGTTGCTGCGATTTCGGGAAATGCATCGCGCGGTACATGCACGCTCAGCACCTTCGCTGCGTTCGCGGCCGTCACCTTCCCTCGAAACGGTCGGGTCAGGGAACGTAAACTAAAGGTCCCCTGCATCTCCTCAATGACTCTGCCATCGGTCTCGACCACCGCTCTACCTTCTTTGTGTATCGAGAGGACCCAGTGGTCCGCATCGCCAGCTCGAAACTTCGCCGGCGGCCTCTCAACCTCAAACGAGCCGGCCGTTTCCGACATGAGCGTGATCTGCCCGAGACTATAGAGGGTGTGATCAGCAATAAACCCATCCTCTGGACGAACATGGTCCGGAAGCCAGATGTCAATCATGGAGGCCACTTGATCCTGCCAAGCGGCAAACTGATGTTGCTTTGGCAAATCCTGATTCGTGAAGCGGTGACCTGCAATGCGAGGTTCGTCGCCCGGTTCAACGTTACTAAATGCATCTGGCCCGGAAGCCCGAGGGTCGTCCTTGTTCATTGCCGTTCCTCTCAGCGAAGATATGCGCCACGTTACCAGAGCGGCTTCCGGCCGTGGGACAAATTGGCGTGCCGTGGGACGCGCTCACAATGGCATTTTGTTGTGGCCGCAGTATAAAATTCAAAAACACAACTTCAGCTCGGAATTGTTGGCTGTTGGCAACGTGTCTCGCAAAATGGCACACGATCGCGTTCGCTCATGGAAACTTCCAGACATCGAACGGTGGCCTTGAGTCAATGGACGCACAACGTCGTTCTGCAGAGTTGCAGCTACTACTCAACCGTGGGGAACCCAATGCTACATGATCAGCGATTATTGAAGGCCCGCTGGACAAAAATCGTTGCAGCCGCATGTTGCATGCTTGGGTCTATCGACTCTCCAGCCTGGGCGCAGGATGCCACGTCAATCCTCCGCGCTATGTCGCAGTATGTCTCCAGTCAGAAGTCGCTCTCGCTGACCTTCGACACCGAGATTGAAGTCATCACGCCTCAACTCCAGAAGCTGCAATTCGATAGCTCAGGGACAGTTTCGATCAGCCGCCCCGACAAGTTTCGAGCCAGCCGCACTGGCGGATACGCCGATGTCGAACTTATCGCCGACGGTAAGGTCGTTACACTTCTTGGCAAGAATCTGAATGTCTTCGCCCAGGCCGAAATCGGCGGACCAGCCGATCAAGTCGTCGATCAGTTGCGGGATCAATATTCCGCCGAGCTGCCAGCAACGGATCTCCTCCGCACCAATTCCTTCGAAGCCCTTATGGACGGTGTCATAGACGCCAAACATATCGGCCGTGGCGTGGTCGACGGTGTTGAGTGCGAGCACCTTGCCTTCCGCACCGAGGATACTGACTGGCAGATTTGGGTGCAGGTCGGCGATCGCCCAATTCCGAGGAAGTACATCATTACGAGCAAGGCTGTTTCTGCCGCGCCGCAGTATACAATCCGAATCAAGGACTGGAAAACCGATCCGCGGTTTGCAGCGGACGCCTTCACGTTCAAGCCGCCGGACGGAGCCCGAAAGATCGAAATCGGTGCATTTCGAAATTTTGATGAAGTGCCGTCAAGCGTAGCGTTCCAGTAGAGGGATATGGATATGACCGTCAGAATACCCAAGTTTACTGCAATTATCCTTGCGCTGATCATTGGCTCCGGTACGCTTTTCGTCAGCGACGAGATGCGTACCAAGAGGTTTGGTTTCAGAATGTCGACCGCCGAAGCGATCATTGGGCGGCCGTTGACGCCGCTGAGCTACGCAGGCGTGGCGCGCCGGACAACGCGTCGGGCTGTTGTGGCGGGCGCCGCCGTTGGAGCCGCCGCAGCACCCGTCGTTGTTGTTCCAAGGCCGGGCTGTGTGCAGGTGGTTAATTCCTACGGCCAAATCTATTGGCAATGCCCATAAAAAGTGGCCACGTATGTGGCTGTATAGGTGACATGTGTGATTTGCTGGCTCGACGGGGTTAAAGCATTGTCGAACCGGAAATGGGCCCGCAGTCATTGCGATAGCGAAGCCATACGCTACTAAGCGCATCTGGCATTGAAAATGCGACGGTCGTCCTTCTTCATTGACCGCCCCTCACCGAAGATATGCGTCGCAATAGCGTACCGGCTTCTGACTCTGAGACAAAGTGGCGTATCCTGGGACGCGCTCACAGTGGCGTTTTGTCATGGCCGCAGTGTATAACCCAAACAACGACTTCGGCTTGGAGGTAGAGGCTGTTGGCCAAGGTTCCCTCGAAAGGACGCACTCTCGCGTTCATAACGGCCGGTATCTCCTTAATCTCCGGTCCCCATTCGGTCGAGGCGACCGAGGCGGCCATGGGACGGTTCATTCCGGGACTCTTTGCCGGTCCCGGCGCCGGAATCGTCCCGCCCTATCCCGGCGTTTATTGGCAGAGTTCGAGCTTTTACTATCAAGCCTCCGCTAGCACGACGCTTCAGATTCCGATCGCCGGCGCAACACAGGTCGGTTTGAAGGCCGAATATGCCAGCGAGACATTAACCGGCATATGGGTGCCGGATTTTCATCTCGGCAACAATCTGACGCTGGCCTTTGGCGCCTCCCTTCCCATTCAGCATTTGCGTGTACAAGGCCTGCGCACCAGCGCCGACACAAGCGACGGAATCGGCGACATCATGCTATCGCCCTTTATCTTGGGCTGGCACGATACGAGCGGTAACTTTCTCTCGGCGAGCCTGCGGGTATTTGCGCCCACCGGGGACTACGACAAAAATTCGCTCGCCAATATCGGCATGAACTATTGGACCTTCACGCCGACACTCGCCTACACCCATCTCGACGTGAAGAACGGCATCGACTTCTCGGTCGTCGGTGGCATCGACGTCAATACCAAGAACAACGCCACCGATTATACGAGCGGGGCCATGGCCCATCTCGACGCCACGCTGACAAAAACCTTCGAGAACAAGATCGGCGTCGGTGTTTTCGGTTCGGTTCTTTACCAAATTTCCGATGACAAGGGCGCGGTTGCCGACATGCTCAACGGCTTTCGGGGCCGCTCATATGCGATCGGCCCGATGATCAAATACACGGCGGGATCGCGTGAGGCTCCCATTAACCTCAGCTTGAACTGGGCGCCGGAATTCGGCGGAGAGAACCGGCTCCAGGGTAACGCGGTCTATTTCAATGCGTCGGGAAAATTCTGATGAAACTTCGATCGACACGAACAGGGTTCATCAGCGCATTGTTATTCTGCGCCAATCGATTGGGTGAAGCCCGTTCCGCCTGCGGCAATTGGAAAGCGCCGGCGGTGAACCGTGTGAAATAGCTGGCGTCTACCGAACGTGGCTTCTGTGGAGTTGAAAATGATGTTCCGATCGCTGGCTATCACCGTCTCGTTCATTGCCGCCTTTGACGTAAGGCCGACGCCATGATCGATATCTTTGCTTGGATCGTGCTATTTGTTCTCGCAGTCAGCACGGCGGCCGTCGTCATCTTCCTAGCCATGCTCCCTGGCATGATCGCCAAGCGCCGCGGTCATCCATGGGCAAAGGCGGTCACTGTCGCAGGCTGGGTCACTCTGTTTCTTGGATTCGCCTTATGGCCCGTTGTTCTGATCTGGGCCTACGTCGATATCCCGTACGCGCAGCGCGGGGAGACCGCGCCATGATTGTCGTCCTGCTTAACGTCTATCTCGTCATCCTGTTCGTTCTCGTCAAAATGAAGATCGTTTCGTTCAACCTGTTTTGGAAGGTCTCGCCGGCCATCGTTTTCCTTGTGCTCATGATCGGGCTGTTCATTCCTATGGGATGGGGCGCACCGCAGGGGTCGGCCTTAGTGGGGCGCCATTCGGTAGCAATCGTGCCGGACGTCGCTGGCGAAGTGCTTGACGTTCCGGTCGAGGCCAATAAGCCGCTTAGGGCAGGCGACGTGCTATTCCGGATTGATCCTGTTCCGTATGAGGCGCAGGTGCGTGCACTTTCGGCTCAGCTTAAACTGCAGGAGCAGCGCCTGCAGCAGATGACGCAATTGCAGAGCACGGGGACCGGCCGCGGATTCGACGTCGAGCAGCGTCAAGCCGAGGTCGATCAGCTTCAGGCGCAGCTCGACGGCGCGAAATGGAATCTCGACAAGACCGTGGTGCGTGCGCCGGCTGACGGCTACGTCACCAATGTCGCCCTGCGGAAGGGTGCGCGCGTTGCCAATCTACCGCTCGCGCCGGTGATGGCGTTCATCGACACCTCCGAAACGATCGTCGGTGTCGAGATTCCGCAAATCGACGCGCGTTACATTCAGGCCGGTCAGCATGTTGAGCTGACGTTCAAGTTTATGCCGGGCCAAGTCTACCCAGGCAAGGTTGAGGCTGTGCTGCAGGCGATTTCAACTGGCCAGGTGCAGACTTCCGGCGGCGCCACGACTCCGAGGGCCATCCAGGCAGCACCCTTTGTCGTGCGTGTGAAGCTGGATGATCCGGCATTCGCCAACCGCCTACCCGCAGGCGCCACGGGCGACGCGGCGATCTACACGGATCGGGTCAAGCCGGCGCACGTGATCCGCCAGGTACTGTTGCGGCAAATTGCGATAACGAACTACGTAAATCCGTTCTGACGCGTCGCCAAAGTTCAGGAGAAGACCCATGAAGTGGACCAGCAAGATTCTACTGTCTGCGCTCGCTGCAACCTGCTTCTCGACCGTAGCCGCAGCCCAAAATGTCACGTCCACCGAGGCCCGCGCGATCGCCAAGGAAGCGTATATCTACGCCTTCCCGATGGTGGAGGGTTATAAGACGCTCTACGCGCAGGCGGTGGACAAGAGCGGGCCGAACTACAAGGCGCCATTCAATAGCATCGGGAACACGGCGCAGGCGTTCACGCCGAAGGACACCGCGATCGTCACGCCGAATTCTGACACGCCATATTCGTTCGTCTGGATGGATCTGCGCGCCGAGCCAATCGTGTTGACGCTCCCGGAGGTCGACCCGAAGCGCTTCTATCACGTTCAACTTGTCGATCTTTACACCCATAATTTCGCATATCTCGGCAGGCGGGCGACCGGCAGCAAGGGCGGCAGATTCCTGATCGCCGGGCCGGGCTGGAAAGGCGAGAAGCCGGCCAACATCGATCAGGTGCTGCGCAGCGAGACCGAGATCGCCTATGCGATCTATCGCACCCAGCTTTTCGGTCCCGACGACATCGACAACGTGAAGGCCATCCAGGCTGGCTACAAGGTGCAGCCTCTGAGCGTGTTCGAGGGCCGAACTGCCCCGCCGCCGGCTCCTGCCGTGGACTGGCCGACGCCCGACCTCAAAACCATGATGACGACGCCGGAGATATTTCGCTATCTGAATTTCCTGCTGAGCTTCGCCCCGACGCATCCCAGCGAGACCGACCTGATGGTGCGGTTCGCCAGGATCGGCATCGGCGCGGGCAAGACGTTCGACGTGGATGCCTTGTCCCCTGAGATGCGAAAGGCCCTGCAGGATGGAATAGCCGACGGCGTCGCGGAGTTTGAGGCATTCAAGCGCGACCAAGTCGACACCCGCAAGGTCAGCACCGCCGACATGTTCGGCACAAGAGAGCACCTGAAGAACAACTATCTCTATCGCTATGCCGCCGCCAAGCTCGGCATCTATGGAAACTCCGGCGAGGAAGCCATCTATCATGGCTATTTCCTCGATGGCAGCGGTGTGCCGCTGAATGCCACCCAGAAGCGCTATGTGCTGAAGTTCGAAAAGGACAAGCTGCCGCCGGCCGAGGCCTTCTGGTCGATGACCATGTACGACGGCAAGACGCAGCTTCTCGTCGACAACCCGTTGAACCGCTATCTCATCAACTCGCCCATGCTGCCGCAGTTGAAGACCGACGCGGACGGCGGCCTAACGCTCTACGTCCAGCACGACAAGCCAGCCGCGGCCGAGGCGAGCAACTGGCTGCCCGCGCCGGCCGGGCCGTTCTTCCTCGTGCTGAGGCTCTACCAGCCGAAACCTGAGGGCATATCGGGAGCGTGGCAGGTGCCTCCTCTCAATCCGATCCAGTAGGCCTTGCAGACGGTGCGTCCGAAGGACATCCGATGATCGACGACCACAGACGAGCCGTTGCTTTCGCGGCGTTGATCACCGCCTTCGGTTTCGCGGTGCCGGTTCACGCGCAGATGCCTGCGCCGGCGTTGGACGGCCCGGCGTCGGTCCCGACCGTCACCGCACCGGCTCCGCCGCCACCCAATGTGGACTCGCGCTTTCTCGGAAGGCTTTCCTTCAAGGATGGCTACCCGACCGTCGAGACGGTGCAGCGCCTGTATGATCAACTCGACTTCCAGCGCGGCACACAGGTCTTCCTGAGAAACCTTCCGGCACTCAGCATGTACGGGCTTCGCCTGGGGCTGGCGCGCGATCTCGGCGTAGACAGCGTTTCCAAGTTCGCGATCTTCCGGGCGGACGCGAACTCTCTCATGCTGACGCCCAATTCAGAAACCTTGTACGGCACGACATTCCTCGCTCTCGACACGGATGGGCCAACGGTCGTCGAGGCGCCGCCCGGCGTGCTCGGCCTCGTCAACGACATGTGGATGCGGCCGGTCGAGGACATCGGACCGGGCGGGCCGGATCACGGCAAGGGCGGCAAGTATATTTTCGTTCCTCCTGGCTATGCAGGCGTTCTGCCGGAGACGGGCTATTTCATCGTCCGCATGCAGACCTATGGCGGATGGGTTTTCATCCGCGCGCTACTCGATCCGAGCGGAAACGTTGCTCCCGCCGAGACGCTGCTGAAGCAGATGCGCATCTATCCGCTTTCCAGGAAAGATGCACCGCCGCCGATGACGTTCGTCGAGGCCAGCGGCAAGCCCTTCGACTCCACGCCGCCGAACGACATCCGCTATTTCGAGATGTTGGCGGATCTCATCGCACGTGAGGACGCGCACGCGGTTGATCCGGAAGTCGCCGGGATGATGCGCGCCATCGGCATCGAAAAGGGCAAGCCCTTCGCTCCGGACAGCCGCTTGAAGCCGATCCTTGCGGAGGCGGCGCAGGTCGGGAGTTTCATGGCACAGGCCGTCAGCTATGCGCCGCGCGATCCCGAACGCGTTCGCGCCGGCTCGCACTGGATGGCGGGGATCGCCGGCTACCCCACCTTCGCTGATGGGCGCAGCACGCTCCTCGATGAGATGATCTACATGTCTTGGTTCGCGACCGGCGCCGCCAAGGCAATGGGCGCTCCGAAGCCCGGAACCGGTTCGCAATATGCCTGGACCTATTATGACGCCACGGGCGAATGGCTGCTTGGCGAGAAGACCTACCGCTTCCGTATCCCGCCGCATCCGCCCGCCAAGGATTTCTGGTCGGTGCTTGCCTATGACAACTGGACGCGCTCGATCCTGGCGAACGGCCAGAAGGTCGCCGGCAAGAACTCCTACGACAAGGCCATTCAGGCCAACGCGGACGGCTCTATCGACATCTATTTTGGCCCGAACCCGCCTCCGGGCAAGGAAAGCAACTGGGTCAGGACGATCCCCGGCAAGGGCTGGTTCGCGATGTTTCGCCTCTATGGCCCGTTGCTGCCGTGGTTCGACCGGACATGGACGCCCGACGATATCGCCGCCGTGGCTCAATGAGACAAAGGCCGGCTGGGCCGCTCGCCAGACAGCAAACGGAGAAGGACATGATGATATTTACTCTTTGCAGAGCCGTTTCGGTCGCAGCGCTCGTCACGGCGATTGGCGCTGCCGCACCGGTGCATGCTCAAGCCCCGGCCGCCGACACGCGGATCGGCGCCATTCCACTGCAGTTTGGCCTGCCCGCCGATGCCGCAGCCGTCGGCAAGCTCTATGACGAGATGGATTTCCAGCGCGCGAGCCAAGCCTATCTCTGGGCGCTCCCTATCGTCGGCTTCGCCGGCTGGCAGGATGCCCATCGCAATGTCTTCGGCGCGCGCGACACCGATATGGTCGTGTACGAGAGCGTCAAGGACAAGCTCGGCATCCTCACGGCCAACGCCACCACGCCCTACATCGTCGGGATGCCGGACCTCTCGAAGACCGGTCCCTTGGTGATCGACTACCCCGCCGGGGCGACGGCTGGTGGTGTCGGCGATTTCTGGCAGCGACCGGTGACCGATATGGGTGAGACCGGGCCCGACAAGGGCAAGGGCGGCAAATATCTGATCGTCGGGCCGGGACAGACCGAACCGAAGGACAAGAGCTACCACATCGTCCGTTCGCCGACGGTCAACATCTTCTTCGCCTTCCGTGTGCTTGATCCCGATCCGGCCAAGGCGAAGGACCTGATCTCTCGCGTTCGCCTTTATCCCTATGCCGAGCGGGCGAAGCCTGGCCAGACCCGAATTGTGCGTCCCGAAGGCCGGGCCTGGACCCAGGTCCCACCGAAGAGCATCGCCTTCTGGGAGCGTCTGAACGACATTCTCCAGCGTGAGCCGGTGATGGAGCGGGATCGCTTCTACATGGCCATGCTGAAGCCGCTCGGTATCGAGAAAGGCAAGGCGTTCAATCCGGACGCCCGGCAGAGAAAGCTTCTCGAGGAAGGGGCCCAGGTCGGTGAGTTGATGGCGCAGTCGCTGGCCTTCGACAATCGCGATCCGAATGCACGTTATCGGACCGATGCACGCTGGGAATATCTCTTCACCTTCGATCCGGGCCAGGACATCGGCAGCTATGCGCCGCTCGATGAGCGCACTGGCTATTTTTATCAGGCCGTCACGACGAGCCGAGGCATGGTGACCAAGACGCCGGGCGTTGGCCAAGCTTATCTCGGCACAGCGCATGACAAGAATGGTGCTTGGCTGGACGGCAGCAAGACCTACAGGTTGCATGTCCCCGCCAATGCGCCCGCGAAACTGTTTTGGTCGCTCACGGTTTACGACACCGAAACGCGGGCGTTTCTCGACAACGCGCCGGGTGGCGTCGTCGACCGCTCGTCGCGGGCCGATCTGAAGAAGAACGCCGATGGGTCAGTCGACCTCATTATGGGACCGAGCGTACCCGCCGGGATGGAAAGCAACTGGATTCCGACCATTCCCGGCAAAGCATGGTTCGCGCTGTTCAGATTCTACGGCCCCACGGAAGCGTATTTCGATCGATCCTGGCAGCTCCCGGACATCGAATGGCAGCCCTGAACTGGAGAATCTGCTGCCCGATCTGAAGAAGTAAATTGGACGGCGACTCCATCCCTATCCAGAGCCCTTCTCCCGGCATCTGATCGAACTCGGCGTTCTGGGCCGCGCATCCGTTGCGTTGCTCGCTTCGAATACCTGCTTCCCCTTTGCGGCCCACAGCTTTCGAGCATGTTCGCCCTGATCGCTTTGGAGCTTGTCGGCCATCCAGAGCAGCGCGCCGAAGATGATGGCGCGGTCGCCGCCGGTCAGCTCCACAATACCAGCCTTGACGACGAGGCCGCCGAGTTCGATCAGATGCCGCGTGCGTTTGCGGCGCTCGACCTGCCAGGTCCTCATGTCATGCCGGGCGCGGGCCGCCTGATGGCGGTTGCGCGCGGTTCGGTTGCGCTTGAGCGACGCTAGCGTCGCGGTCAGTTGCTTTTGCATTTCGCCGCGCTCGGCTCTGAAAGAACGCCGCCCCGCGCTTGGCCCATGCCTCCCGCTTTCCGGCATCGGTGGTTTCCGCCAGCACGATCAGCGCGCCCGCCAGTTCGTCGGTGGTGAGGTTGGCCGCTCCCGTGGCGCTCACCAGTTCGCCGAGTTGCTGCACCTTCCGCGTCTTGAGTTCGCTGGCCTTGTCTTCGAGCGCCTTCAGTTCGGCGTTGTAGTCTCTCGGCTTGCGCATGTGCCTTTCCTTTCCGGTCGCAAGGCGTCGGTGCGGAGAGGATAGTTTCGCGAGGTGCGGAATGCAGTAATGTCACCGAGACGGTCTGACACGGCGCGGTTCGTCCCGAGAAATTCATTTCGAGGGCGCGCTTATACGTCGTTCCGACGTGCGCTTGAGCGTGTCAATGATCTGATCGCGATGGCGATCTATCATCTTCACGTCAAGGTCATTGGCCGCAAGAGCGGCCAGAGCGCGGTGGCGTCGGCCGCCTACCGTTCGGCTTCGCGGCTGCGCGACGAGCGTCTGGGCCGCGATCAGGACTTCACCGCCAAGCGCGGCGTCGTTCATTCCGAGGTGCTGCTGCCGGAGAACGCGCCCGAGGCATGGAGCGATCGCGAACGGCTCTGGAACGACGTCGAGACGTTCGAGATTCGCAAGGATGCTCAGCTTGCCCGTGAGGTGGAGTTCGCCCTTCCGCGCGAACTGACGCAGGCTCAAGGCATCGAACTGGCCCGCGACTTCGCGCAGTCCGAATTCGTGGATCAGGGCATGATTGCCGATCTCAATGTGCATTGGGACATCGGCGAGGACGGGATGCCCAAACCCCATGCCCATGTCATGCTCACCATGCGGCAAATCAACATTGATGGGGACGAGCACGGCTTCGGCCCGAAGGTGCGGGACTGGAATGCTACCCAGATGGTCGAGCGCTGGCGCGAACGCTGGGCCGAGCTTGCCAACGAGCGGTTGGCCGAACTCGACATCGACGCGCGGATTGACCATCGCAGCTTCGAGGCACAGGGTATTGCACTGGAGCCGCAAAGCCAGATCGGCGCACCTGCGCAGCGTATCGAAGGCGAAGGGATCGAGGCCGCCGACCGCGTGGAGATGCACCGCGAGATCGCGCGCAACAACGGCGCACGGATCATCGCGAATCCCGATCTGGGGCTGGACGCGATCACGCAGCAGCAATCGACCTTCACGCGACGCGACATAGCTGTCTTCGCGCACCGGCACAGCGACGGGATCGACCAGTTCAACGAGGTGATGGGCGCGATCCGAAATGCTCCCGATCTGGTCGAACTCGGACAGGACGGACGCGGCGAGGACCGCTTCACCACCCGCGACATGATCGAGGCCGAACAGCGACTGCACCGCGCTGCCGAACTCATGGCCGAACGCGAGCGCCATGAGGTGAACGATGCTGACAGACGGACTGCTTTGGCCCGCGCCGAACAGCGCGGCTTGGTCCTTTCCGGCGAGCAGGCCGACGCACTAGCGCATGTCACGGATAGTCGCGATCTCGGGATCGTGGTCGGCTATGCCGGGACGGGAAAGAGCGCGATGCTGGGCGTGGCGCGGGAAGCTTGGGAGGCTGCCGGTTACGAGGTTCGGGGCGTGGCATTGTCCGGCATCGCCGCCGAGAATCTGGAAAGCGGATCGGGCATCGCGTCGCGCACCATCGCCAGCATGGAGCATGGCTGGGGACAGGGCCGCGACCTGCTCACCGCCCGTGATGTGCTTGTCATCGACGAGGCCGGCATGGTTGGCACGCGGCAGTTGGAGCGCGTGCTGTCACATGCCGCAGATGTTGGCGCAAAGGTGGTGGTGGTCGGCGATCCGCAGCAGTTGCAATCCATCGAGGCCGGCGCGGCGTTCCGCTCGATGCATGAGCGGCACGGCGGCGTCGAAATCAGCGCCGTGCGCCGTCAGCATGAAGATTGGCAGCGCGACGCCACGCGAGACCTGGCGACCGGCAGGACCGGCGATGCGATCCACGCCTATGACCGTCACGGCATGGTGCATGAGGCCGCGTCCCGCGAGCAGGCGCGCGACGACCTGATCGACCGCTGGGACCGCGACCGGGAGGTCGCGCCGGATCGCAGCCGCATCATCCTCACCCACACCAATGATGAGGTGCGCGCCCTCAACGAGGGGGCGCGGGAGCGGATGCGGGCGGCGGGCCATCTCGGCGTTGATGTTCGCGTCACGGTCGAGCGCGGCGCGCGCAGTTTTGCGGCCGGAGATCGCGTCATGTTCCTGCAAAACGAACGCGGGCTCAGCGTAAAGAACGGCACGCTCGGGACCATCGAACAGGTCAGCGCACGGAGCATCACCGTGCGCACCGATGATGGGCGCGGCGTCCGCTTTGATCTGAAGGACTATGACCGGATCGACCACGGCTATGCGGCGACGATCCACAAGGCACAGGGCATGACGGTGGACCGCACCCATGTTCTGGCCACGCCGGGCATGGACACCCACGGCAGCTATGTCGCGCTGTCGCGGCACCGCGACGGCATGGACCTGCATTACGGCCGCGACGACTTCGCCGGTCAGGACAAGCTGGTTCGCACCCTGTCGCGCGACCGGGCCAAGGACATGGCCTCGGATTATAAGCGCGCCGATCCGGCGCAGAGCTACGCCGAGCGGCGCGGCATCACCTTCCGCGAACGCATCGCCGAGATTGTCCGCAAGATCGTGCCGGAGAAAGTGCCCGGCATGTTCGACGGCCTGCGCGTGCCCGCTGACGGTGCGCCCGGTCCGGGCGCCGGACAGCTGCCGGAAAGGGGAAGCGCCGGTGTGGAGGCGCAGCGCGAAACCTCCGTGCCCGTGAGGGCTGCGACATCAGTGCAGCCCGCACGCGATGTTGCCGAAGATCGCGAAGCTGAGTTGCGTCGCGCCCGGACCGATGCGCTGAAACGTCATGCCCGCGCCGTGGACGCGATCTTCAGCGCGGAGGACGCAGGCGGCAAGGCCGGCCCCGAGCAGATGCGAGAGCTGACCAACGCCCGGAACGCGTTCGATGAGGTGCGCCCGCATGGCTGGCGCGACGCCGAAGCCGCTTACGCCAGGGATGGAGAACTGGCCCGTGAGGCGGGATCGGGTCGGATCAACCGTGCGATCCGCGCCCTTCAGTTGGAGACCCAAATCCGCACCGACCCGAACCGTCGCGCCGACCGCTTCGTGGAGCGCTGGCAGAAACTCGACCACACGAGCCAGCGCCAGTATCAGGCGGGCGACATGTCCGGCTACAAATCCACGCGGGCGGCGATGGGCGACATGGCCAAGAGCCTGGAGCGCGATCCGCAACTGGAATCCATCCTCGCCAACCGCAAGCAGCAGCTCGGAATTCAGATCGAAACAGGCCGCCGTTTCGGTGCAGAACTCGCCTTCAATCACGGCATCGGCCTTGGCAGGGGACGCGGGATCGGAATCTGATTTTGATGCAGATCGTTGTCTGCACCCTTTTGGGCGATATGAATTGATTCCGCCGATCGCAAGTATTTGCCGCCGATTGTACGCCACGCTACGACGACGCGAAAAATGCTCTTGCGCCTGCTTCACTGCTTGCTCTGTCTGGATCAGGAGTAGTCAGCAGGAGGCAGCGTTTCCATGCCCGAACCAGACCGGATCATCCGC